>JAPPPH010000339.1 GCA_028817635.1 Verrucomicrobiales bacterium
GAATTGTCCTCCGCTCCGTCACCGTAGGTTTCACCGTAAGCAGCGGGTTGGTTGTATGTCCCATAATCCCCCTCTTCTTCCTCAATTTCTCCGTTCTCGATGGCTTCCTGATATCTTTTTTCCAGCGCCTTCAATACTTCCTTCAAAACATCCGCTTCGCTACGTCCGTAAAAACGGATTACGTGATCATCAGCTTTGGGCCAAGCCTTAGCCCAGA
This sequence comes from Verrucomicrobiales bacterium, assembly GCA_028817635.1. Lineage (GTDB taxonomy): Bacteria > Verrucomicrobiota > Verrucomicrobiia > Limisphaerales > UBA1096 > UBA1096. The sequence continues at coordinate 218 of JAPPPH010000339.1, forward strand.
CCCCTTCCATCCGATCCATACGCGCCCAAATTGCCCTCATTTCCTCAGCAGAACTGACATTCAGGTAATTCTTTTTTGTCGCCCTAAGAGACGCGTTTTTTGCAAATTCCCAGCGTCCCACGATGTCGTCGCTGCCATACAGTTCCGACTTGCCAGTCTTCAAAAAACAATTATCACCCATCGCCAAATCCTCGATTAATGCGCGAAGGCTCTTGGCCTCATTGGAACCTGGCTCGATAGATTTTAATTCCTCGTAACGATTGTTTACAACAGTAAAGACTGCGCTATTGGAAAAAAGTTGATCCATCGTGAGCGAGTCATTTGAAACCCACATATCAAATAGAGTATCCTCACTGTCATCGGTTGAACCAGAGCCATCCTCTAAATAAGTGTCATCAAATTGTTCACCCGAAGAATCGTCGGATGATTCGTCATCACCACTCTCATACAATGCCTTGATGTTAGGATCATCACGCAACGCATAAAATCCGGGATAGGCCTTCATCAAGTCCTTCATCGTGCTACCTCGATCATTCCAAATCATCAGGAGGACATCTCGCACTTCATAATGCAGTTCCGGAGTCGTGTCGTAGGCGGCAGCAACTTTCAGGAATGGGGTATCATCCAACTGCACTCGGGATTCATTAAGCATGGCCAGCATGCCTTCGTCGCCACCTTCGCCCGGTTGATGAAACGGGACAGTGAAGTTGCCCAATCGGTAGATGATCGCCAGCATCATGACGGAGTAGACTGCTGCAGTGATCAGGCCGGTGCAGAGTCCGAACTTGCGGTTCATCCCCTTGTAGCTGTCGAGTTGGAATTCGTCCCAGCGATCGGTCAGGCGTTTACGGATGATGATGCTCACCACCAACCCGGCGATGGCAAACAGTAGCGCAATCGTGATAAAACCGGCCACCGTGGGCACCGCCCGATGCCAGAACGGGAATTCGCCGATGGGCCACTTGTCCGCCAGCCAGCCATAGGCAAACCCTCCGAATGCGCCCGAGAAGTTTATGGCGATGATGACGCCCAGCAGCGTGATGACCCCGTTCACCCCGCCCTTGAAATAGCCTTCAACAGCGAGGATCAGAAACAGCAGTCCGATAAGCAGATAAATCCACATGGCGGCGAAACCTAAACCCGGTTGGGCCAAAAATCACGCGGTTTTTTCAATAAAACGCCTACTCGAGACCCTTGAAAAACGCCCTCGCCGTGGCGCAGGTTGCCTCGGACAACGCCTCCCGCGACACACCCAGCGTCTCTGCCGCCACCTCGCTGATCTCGCGAACGTAAGCCGGTTCGCAGCGTTTGCCCCGGTACGGCACCGGCGCGAGGAATGGTGCGTCCGTCTCCAGCATCAGCTTGTCGATCGGCACCGAGGCCATCGATTCACGCACTTCTGCCGCGTTTTTGAACGTGCTCACCCCAGTGAAACTGACGATGGAACCAAGCGCGAGCACCCGCTTGGCCGCCTCCGGATTGTCCACAAAACAGTGGAACACCCCACGCACCCGGTCGGCAAACGGCTCAAACACCTCCAGGCATGGCTCGAACGCCGCCCGCTGGTGAATCACCACACTCAGCCCCAGCTCAGCAGCGACCTCGAGTTGCTGCCGGAACAACTGCACCTGCCTTGCCTTGAACGCCTCGTCCTCAGCCTCCGTGCCACCGCGCGTGCTCGGCAGCCGGTAATGGTCGATCCCAATCTCGCCGATGGCCACCACCTTGGGCTGCTTGGCCAAGCGGGTCAGTTCGGCGCGTACATCGTCCGGTGCCGCCATGCAGTCGTTAGGATGCCAGCCGACCGCGGCGAACACACCATCGAACCGCTTGGCCAAGTCGATCGCCCGCTGGCTGCTCTCAAGATCGGTGGCAATAGTGACGATCCGAGTAATACCGGCGTCCACCGCTCGCTGCACCACCTCGGGTAATTCGTCGGCAAAATCGGGAAAATCCAAATGAGCGTGTGTGTCGTAAAATTCCGGCATGGCTTGGCCAAGCGCTTGGCCAAGCGCTCCCCGGCATCCTACCCCGCAACGAACCATTTGTCATTTGTCTTCAATTTTTCCCATCAGATGCTACAGTTCTTTTTGCGGTTGATATCGCAAGGAGAAACGAACATGAGTGGACCGACTTCACCGGAGGAATTTCAAAAACAGATGCAGGACTTCCTGCAAAAGCAGTTCAAGTCATTCGGCAGTCCCGGCTTTGCCGGTTCACAGCCGTCCGGCACCGACGAGGAAACCAAGCCGGAGACCCGGCGCGATGACTTTAGTTTTGCCTACAAGCCAAGGGACGTGAAGGCCCATCTCGACCGCTACGTCATCAAGCAGGACGAAGCCAAGAAGGTGTTGAGCGTGGCGTTGTGCGATCACTACAACGCCGTGCGCGAGGCGTTCGACGGAAAAGAACAGAGCCACTACACCAAGCAGAACGTCATGCTGATGGGGCCGACCGGCGTTGGTAAAACCTACCTCATCCGCAGCATCGCCGAGTTGATCGGTGTGCCGTTCGTCAAGGCCGATGCCACCAAGTTTTCCGAGACCGGCTACGTCGGCGGCGATGTCGAGGACCTCGTGCGCGACCTTGTGCGGCAGGCCGACGGCGATGTGGAACGCGCCCAGTACGGGATCATTTACATCGACGAAATTGACAAGATCGCCTCCTCCTCCGAGCAACACGGCGGCCGCGACGTGAGCGGCCAGGGCGTACAGACCACCCTGCTCAAGTTGATGGAGGAAACCGAGGTGCCGGCCCGTGCCCCGCACGACATGGCCGGCCAGATCCAGGCGATGATGGACGGCGCGCGAGGCGGCAAAAAAGGCGGCAACACAATCAACACGAAACACATCCTGTTCGTCGTGAGCGGCGCGTTCGCGCATCTCGACAAGATTGTGGATCGGCGATTGAAGGAGTCCACCATCGGCTTCGCCGGTGGCGAACAGGACGACGTCGAGGGCGACCGCATCCTCGAGCACGCCAAGACACCGGACTTCATCAAGTACGGTTTCGAGCCGGAGTTCATCGGCCGCCTCCCGGTGCGCGTGGTTTGTCACCCGCTGAGCGTCGATGACCTCGAGCAAATCCTAAAGACCAGCGAAGGCAGCATCGTCCGGCAGTACCGGCAGTCGTTCGCTGCGTATGGCATTCGCGCGAACTTTGAGGATGCCGGCCTGCGACGCATCGCCGAGCTGGCGATCGAGGAGGAAACCGGCGCACGCGGCCTGATGACGGTCTGCGAAAAAGTGTTTCGCGACCTCAAGTTCGAGCTGCCTTCGTCACGCGTGAAGGAGTTTGCCGTCGACGATGGCCTTGTCGATGATCCACGCGGAACGATGGAAACACTTTTGGCCAACGCGCCTGAGCAGGACGAGGAGGAAGTCGATGACACACTGCAGAAATTTGCCGAGTCGTTCTCAGCCCAGCACGGGCTGACCATCCTGTTCACCGACGATGCGCGCAAGGAACTCACCCGCTTGGCTAAGGCGTCCTCACTGAGCGTGTTCGACTTTTGCAAGGATCACTTCCGCGACCTTCATTTTGGTCTGAAATTGATCTCCGGCAACACCGGCCAGACCGAATTCGAATTGGACAAATCGTTCGCCGAAAACCCGGACACCGCACTCAGCCAACGCGTCGTCGCCAGCTACAACGAGAAAAAATCCTGACCGCAGCCACTTAGGATTTCGAAATTCGGATTTCGAATTTCCTAATACGTTGCTCGTCCGCCGGAGATGTCAAACACCGCACCGGTGCTGAAAGACACCTCGTCCGACGAAAGCCAGGCGATCATCGCGGCTACTTCCGCAGCCTGCCCCACGCGACCCATCGGGATTTTTGAAAGCATATAGTCGATGTGCGCCTGAGTGCACTGCTTGAGAATCTCCGTCTCGATCACCGCCGGCGTGATGCAGTTCACCCGCACGTTGGTGTCGGACAACTCCTTACCCAGCGACTTGGTCAACCCGATGACTCCGGCCTTGGCCGCGCTGTAGTGCGAAGCCGTGGGATTCCCCTCCTTGCCGGCGATCGAGGCCACGTTTACGATGCGCCCCCAGCCGGCTTCAAGCATTCCCGGCACGAATGCGCGGCAGCAGAGGAACACACCGTACAGATCGATGTCCATCACATCGCGCCACTCTTCCGGCGTGCATTCCCAGAGCATTTTGTTGACGCCCGCGATGCCGGCGTTGTTGACGAGGATGTCGATGTGGCCGTGCCGGCCAAGCGCCTGGCCAGCCGCTGCGTCGACCGAGTCCGGCTTGGCCAACTCCACCGTGTCACTGGTGATTTCGCCGAGCCCGTCGAGCTTGGCCTTGGCTTCGTCGATCGCCGCCTGGTCGCGATCCCAAATTACGCACCGTGCCCCGTCCTTGAGCAGTCGTTCCACCGTGGCGAATCCGATCCCGCGGGCGCCGCCGGTCACCAATGCCGTCTTTCCCTGTAAACTCATGAAGTGCCGCAGAGATACGGCGTTGAGACCGGAAGATCAACGGAAATCACGCACCACAACCCCGGCAACGTAATCGAGTATTTCCGGGAACGGATAATCCGAATCGTCCACCCGCCGGGCCAGTCGGGCGCGCTGGGCTGCGAACTCAGCCTCAGCCTGCGCCTCGACCTTTTCCCAGTCCACCGCAGACTCGAACGACACCTTGCTGGACCCCGCCGCAGCACGGCGCTCGCCGGTCTCCGTTTGCCCACTACCGGGCATTGGACGGATACCGCCGTTGTTATCAAGCTGTTCGTTCGACACACGCATAATCAGGACGCAATCCAGCGCCATGTTCTGGGTGACACGTCCGTGTGTCCGAAGCCGACTGCAAATCACTGATTTACAGTCAGTTAAACCAAGCTCGAAAGGGGAGCCCGGCGGAGCGTGAATCGAATCCATTTGACCCGCTCCAACTGAACCATCGGCACGGCACCGGAATTCTTTAGCAAAAAAATCACTGCCCCGGCGCCTCTGGCGGCACCATCTCGCCACCCAGCCGAATGTAATGGTGCAGCGCCTCAATCTGCTGCCCGGCGTCGCCGTCCAAAATATCGAACAACGCGCTCTGCCCTTGGTTAAAATAGGCCGGCATCTTGGTCTGCGGATCCACCCGCAACGGGCTACTCATCCAGCGGCGGAAATACTCGGGTAACAACCGGTCGCCGACCTTGGCGAGGTTGATTCCCTGCGCGTCGAACACCTGCGCCGGTTTCAACGACCCGATCGCGTGGCAACTGAAACAGAAAAAACCGCCGTTCGCCGAGACCAGCTTGCGGCCGACCTTCGCCTTCTCCAGGTCGACCGGCGGTTCCTTCGGAGTCACCGGCGAATGCCCGTTCAGCATGGCCAAGCCCTTGGCCAAGCCGCTGGCGCGCGCCGGAAACGCCGGCATGCGAGCGTGCAACCACGGGCGCGGCCGTTCGTCCAGCGTACCGAGCAACAGTTTCTCCGCCCAGCCCGGCTTGAGCTTGCCACCCAGCACTTCAAACGGAGGCACGCTTTCCATCTGACCGTGGCAGTTGCTGCAATTTGAGTCGGCAGTTTGCCGCAGCGCGAATTCCGCGAGGCTCGCTTGGCCAAGCGATGCGTTGCCCTCCTTCAAAAACAGCCTCAACGCCAATCGTTCCTCCGGCGCAAAACCAAACTGCACCGGTGAACCCGCCGGCGACTCAGCGAGGCAGCCCTTGGCCAAGTCCGAGATCGCCGCCACCGAAAACGAGTTTTCCAACTTCATCGAATGGCAATTCAAGCAACCCTGCGAACTGACCAACTTTTTCCCGGCTGCAATCTTCGAGGCATCGGAGTCCGGCGAACCCGCCTTGGCTGGTGCGGCTGCCGAAAACAAAAACGCCGCGAGCGCGTTGGCCTCTTTTTCAGCCAACGCGAAATTCGGCATCCGAATCCATTTGTAGTGAGCCTGCGGATTTTGCAGGAACGCCGACAGTGCACCCGCTTGGCCGAATTTCCGCTGCGCTTGGCCAAGCGCCAGCTTGCCCGATGCAGCCGGCTCTTTTTCCAGCGTGTGGCAGGCGGCGCAATTTAATTGTTTGTACAACGCTTGGCCGGCCGAGATGGCGTCGGCGTCCACAACCACCGGCTTGGCCGGCTGCCCGCTTTTCAGCGAACCGAGATAGGCGGCGATTGCCCGGGCGTCCGACTCGGCGGTCGCTCCGTGCAGCATGGCCGGCATCTTCGCGCTTGGCCTCAGCTTCTTCGGGCTCAGCACCCAGTCGGCCATCCAGTCGACTCCCCGACGCGAGCCAATCCCTTCAAACGTAGGCGCGTCCATCGCCAGCTCCGGCATGCCCTTCCCCGGCGCATCGGTGGCATGGCACTTGAAACACCGATGCTCCACGGCCAACTGCCGGCCACGCCGCAGCGCCTTCCCCTTGGCCAAGTTTTCGTTGGGCGCATGCTTCAGATACTTCGGAGGAATCGGCTCGTTTCCGTAGTCGGGCGTCGACCAGTACAGTCGAAAGAAGGAGTCCCCTTTTTCCGGCGATGTGAAAGTCGCTTTGAGCGTGTTGCTGCGCGAGTTTAGGCGGATGCGCTTGGTTGGTTCGGTCATCCCGCCGGTGCCGGTCGCCTCCATCACCGGATTGCCGTTGAGCTCCAGCTTGAGGCTGCCGTTGAGTTCGGCCTGAAAAACAAACCGATCGCGCAGGTCGAGGTGAATCACACCCTCCCACTCAGCCGTGAATGACCCCGAGGCAACAAACGGACTCGGCGCTTCGCCGGCTGGGACGTACAGCATGAAATGCGGACGCACGGTGTGATCCGCCGGGCCGCCGGCTTCGGATTGAAACGTGACAGCCAAGCCGTCCTTCAATGCCGGTGCCTCCTCCGCGCTTGGCCAAGCGCTTGGCCAAACGAGCGCGGTGATCAGAAAAAGCAGGCTCCGGACTCTCATGTCGCGTCTTCCGTCAGGAGAGGCCGAGGTTGCCGAGTATCTGCAACACCGCCTTGCTCTTATTGAGGGTGTAAAAATGCAGGCCGGGCGCACCGCGATCGAGCAGTTCCCGGCACTGTGCTGTGGCGTACTCGATGCCGTACTCGCGAACCGCCTCCGCATCGTCGCCCAGTTCGTCCAACCTTGCAGCGAACGCCTCGGGGAGCTTCGCCCCGCACATGGCGCTGAATTTTTTGATCTGCCCGGCGTTGGCCACCGGGATGATCCCGGGGAACAGCGGCGCCTCCACACCGGCTTCGCGCAGATAGTCAGCCAGTTGAAAATAGTCGGCGTTGTCGAAGAACATCTGGGTGATCACCATGTCCGCGCCGCAGGCAACTTTCCGGACGAGATGCTGCCAGTCGACCTCGCGACCTTCGCCGCAGTCGATGTGTCCCTCGGGAAAACCGGCTACCGCCACGCCAAAGTCTCCACGACCGCGGATGTGCGTCACCAACTCAGAGGCAAACTCGAATCCGCCCTCGGTCTGTGACCAGTCCTCCCCCGGAGGCGGGTCACCACGCAGCGCAAGGATGTTGCGGATGCCGCGGTTGTTGGCCTCGTCGAGGATGGCGTCAATCTCCGCCTGCGTGTGCTTGATGCAGGTGAGATGCGCCATCGTGGTGAGGCTGAAGTCGTTTTGGATCTGCTCGACAATCTCAAGGGTTTTTTCACGGGTACTCCCGCCCGCGCCGTAGGTGACCGAGGCGTAATCCGGTCTGGCCGTCATCAACGCCGGCAGGGTTTTGCCAAAGAACGTGGCCTCGCCCTCCGTTGTCTTGAACGGAAACACATCAAACGAGATCGTCGGCTATCCCGCAGCACGCATTTCGGCAAGAATGGATA
>JAPPPH010000214.1 GCA_028817635.1 Verrucomicrobiales bacterium
CCGTTGGCCAAGCGCGAGTTTTTCGCCGATGTCTGAGAGGGATGCTGGAATGAACAGGCTCATTGCAGTCGACGGAAAAATGGAAACAACACCTCGGTGGCGACCACCACGAAGAACACCGAGCTGATCACAGCGTTGAGCTTGAAGAACGCAGTGTTCACCCACTTCAGGCTGCGCTTACGCGCGATCCAGTGTTCGAACATCAGGCAAAACATGATGATCAGCCAGCCGATCAGGAAGGCCACCCGCATCTTACACAGGATGCCAAACAACAAAAGCAACCCGAGCATGACCATGTGCGAGAGGAACGAGGCCATGAGGGCGTTTTTAGGCCCCCACGCTGTCACCAGCGAACGCAATCCGTGCTGCCGGTCAAACTCGAAATCCTGCATCGCATAAATGATATCGAACCCGATCAGCCAAAATACGACTGCGATCCCAAGCACCAGCGGCGGCAGCAGGCTTTGGCTGAACGGCAACAGGGTGAACAACTCCACCATCGTACCGCCCTTCACGGCGATCCATGCACCGATGGGAGCCAGCGCCAACGCGACGCCCAGCCAGACGTGCGTGTAATCCGTGAACCGCTTGGTCATCGAGTAAAAACAGACGAAGAACAAAGCTACCGGCCCAAGCACAAGACATGCGGTGTTGATGAACCCAGCCGCCACCAGAAACCCGACGGCGCTCAATCCGCAAAGTGTCCAAGCGCTGAAGAGGCTGATCTCCCCCGCAGGCAAATGACGGTTGGCCGTCCGGGGGTTTTTGGCGTCAAACTTGCGATCAACAATTCGGTTGAACGCCATCGCACAGGTGCGCGCGCAAATCAGGCAAATGAGTATTAACAAAAATAGCTTAATGCCGGGGAATCCATATTCGGTTGCCGGTGCCGGGAGGTCGGCCTTGGCCTCCTCGAGATATCGATAATGCTCCCGGGAGGCGACCATCATCGCCCCCAACGCAAACGGCATCGCAAAGATCGTGTGGGAGAACTTGACGAACTCGCCCCACTTCAAAATCACACCAACCAACCCGCCTCTTTTGGGCTTGGGTGCGTTCATGGCTTCGGCCTGACTCATTCCTCCTCCTGCCATCGCGGCGAGGCTTCGTTCGCGAGGCCGAGATGATCCAGCACCCGTGAAACCACCGTATCCGCGACCTCCTCAATCGTCTTTGGGTTGGCATAGAAATGGGGGTTCGCCGGCAGGATCGTCGCCCCAGCCTGCAACAGCAGTTCCATGTTTTTCAAGTGCACCAAATTGAGTGGAGTCTCGCGGGACACCAAAATCAATTTCCTGTTTTCCTTCAGCGCCACGTCGGCTGCTCTCAGCAGGACGTTGTCGCTATAGCCGTGGGCAATCCGCCCAAGCGTGCCCATCGTGCAGGGAATCACCACCATGGCGTCGATCACGTTCGAGCCACTTGCAAACGGGGCGTTCATACTCTTAAGCCCATGCGGCACCACGCCTTCAGGCAGACGGAGTTCGGCCGGCAATTCCTGTCGAATGACCGCTTGAGCATAGCTGCTAAGCACGACATGAGTTTCGTGCTCGGTCTCGCCCAACCAGTCCAGCAGCCGCTGGGCATAAATCACCCCGCTGGCTCCGGTTATGGCAACAAGAATTCTCACTTGGACTGAAAAACGCTTCCCATCAAAGCACCACAAATATGCGGCAGGCCAAGCCGGCTTGTCGAGCCAACGCCGCCGCCCGCTTGACAGTTGGGCCGATGAATGACACCAAGCGGCGTGCCCGAAGCACAACACACCCTCATCACCGGCGGCGCCGGCTTCATCGGTTCGCACCTTGCCGAACGACTGCTTGGCCAAGGCGGCCGTGTTGTGGTGATCGACGATTTTTCGACCGGCTCACGCGACAACCTCGCCCATCTGGCCGACAATCCGGAGCTGACGATCATCGAGGACGACGTCACCCATTGCACCGCGCTTGGCCAACTGGTGGCTGAATCCGATTTCGTTTTTCACCTCGCCGCCGCCGTTGGAGTCGACCGTGTCGTGCAGTCGCCGATCCGCACCATCGAGACCAACCTCAAGTCAACTGAGGCCATTCTCGAGGCGGCCGCGCCCAACCGCACGCCGCTGTTGCTGCCATCCAGCTCGGAGGTGTACGGCAAAAGCTCCCGTGAAGGGTTCAATGAAAATGACGACCTGCTGATCGGCCCGCCGACGCTTGGCCGATGGAGCTACGCCTGCTCCAAGCTGATGGATGAATTTCTCGCGCTGGCCTTTCACAACGAGCGACAGTTGCCGGTCACGGTTGTGCGCCTGTTTAATACCGTCGGCCCGAGGCAAACCGGCCGCTACGGCATGGTGCTGCCGCGCTTTGTGGAGGCAGCCAAGGCCAACGAGCCGATCCGAGTCTTCGGCGACGGCCAGCAGTCGCGCTGTTTCTGCCACGTCAATGACACTGTCGAGTCACTGCTGCGCTTGGCCAAGTGTGACCGTGCCGCTGGCAACGTCTTCAACATAGGATCAACCGAGGAGGTAACCATCCTCGGCTTGGCGAAGCGCGTGGTTGAGTTGACCAGGTCACAGTCCCCCATTGAACTGGTGCCGTACGAGGAGGCGTACGACCCCGGATTCGAAGACATGCAACGTCGCAAACCGGTGATCGACAAGCTCGAGCAGTTCACCGGCTTCCGGCCCGCCACCCCGCTGGACGACATCATCCGCAGCGTCGCTGGGATAGCGTAACCGTTAATCCGCCTCTCCAGGAGGCGCCATTAGCATTCCTAATGCTGATCAGCATTTTCTCTAATCCACCTACCCGGAAAAGGGGTTGCCTGCCTTTGGGCGTATTGCTAGCTTCCGCTCTTGCGTGGAACTAAGCCAAACCCGGTTATTTTAGCCGGGCGTATTCCTGTATCGTTGAAGAAACTGCAGGAGAGCCGGCTTTATACGGAGGAACTCAATGTCGAACTCATCTGATTCGAAACCGAAGTACCCCGGGATTCCGGTCACCGTGAACGGCAATCAACTGGTTGCGCGTTCCGTGGAGACCCGGATCACTGAGGGAGGCGTCTTTTACCCCATCACCCCCTCCACCGAAGGAGGCGAACTCTATCAGGAAGCCTTTGCGATGGGCGAACTGGATGTGTGGGGCAACTCGAAGATCGCGATCGAGTGTGAAGGTGAGCACGCCGCCCAGGGCGGAGCGACCGCCTTCGCGATCACCGGCAAGCGAACGGTCAATTTCACCTCCGGCCAGGGTCTGGCCTACGCGATGGAGCAGTACTACCACGCGCCCGGTAAACTCTCGACAATGGTGCTGGAGGTGGGCGCACGCGCGTTGACCAAGCACGCGCTCAACGTGCACTGCGGTCACGATGATTTTTACGCTGCGCTCGACACCGGCTGGACGATGATGATGGCGCGCGACGCGCAGCACGCGGCCGATGCCGCCGTGATCCTGCGCAAGGTCAACGAACTCGCGCTCAACCCCGGAATGAACATCCAGGATGGAATGTTGACCACGCACTCGGAGCGTACCTACCGCGAGCCGGAAGCAGAGTTGCTCCGGGAGTTCCTTGGGGCACCGGACGACACGATCGACTGCCCCACCGAGGCCCAGCGTGAATTATTCGGCCCCAAGCGCCGGCGCGTGCCGGAAATGATGGATCTGAAAAACCCGGTCCTGCTTGGCCCGGTGCAAAATCAGGAACACCACATGAACGGTGTGGTGGCCCGGCGGAATAATTTCAACGAACCGATCCTCGGCTTCATCGAACAGTGCAGCGAGGAATTCGCGCAACTCACCGGCCGCCGTTACGGACTGATTCATGAATACAAAACGGAGGACGCCGACACGGTGTTCGTGTCGCTGGGTTGTGCTGCCGAGAATATCGAGGCCGCCTGTGACTATCTCCGCGAACAACGCAATGCCAAAGTCGGCTCCATCCACCTGAACGTCATCCGCCCCTTCCCCGAGGCGGCGGTCATCAATGCGCTACGCGGCAAGAAAAACGTCATCATCATCGAGCGCACCGACGAAGCACTCGCCGGGGACAACCCCATGGCACGCGACATCCGCACCGCGCTGGGCAAAGGCCAGGAGGCTGCCCAGTTCGGTGGTGACCTGCCGGCGATTACGCCCGAGGAAACCCCGCGCATTTTCCGTGGCAGCTACGGCATTGGCTCGCGGGATTTCCGCCCTGAGCACACCCTCGGCGCCTACGAGTTTGCCACCGGCCAGACCAAGCGCACCGACGGACGAAGCGCCGCCGACGGCGAGACCTATTTCACGCTTGGCATCGATCACCCTTATGCCGTCATCTCGAAGGACACCCCCTCCCTGTTGCCGGACGGCGCGATCGCGGTTCGATTCCACTCGATCGGCGGCTGGGGCATGATCACCACCGGCAAAAACCTCGGCGAGATCATCGGCAACTTCGGACAGATCATTTCCGAGCGCAACCCGACCTACGACGACATCGGCCAGCTTGAGGACAAGTTGTTCATCATGGCCAACCCCAAGTACGGCTCGGAGAAAAAGGGCGCGCCAACGAACTATTATCTCACCGTTGCTCCGGAGCGCATTCAGGTGAACTGCGAGTTGAACCACGTGGACGTGGTGCTCTGCTGTGACCCCAAGGCGTTCACCCACACCAACCCGCTTGAGGGTATCAACAAGGGCGGTTGTCTCGTCTGGGAATCGAGCGACTCACCCGAGGAGGCGTGGAAGCGTATCCCGGCCAAGCACCGGCAGTTCGTCAAGGACAACGACATCCGCATTTTCATCCTACCCGGTTTTGACGTCGCCCGCGATGCGACCAGCCGTGAGGACCTCCAGTTGCGCATGCAGGGCAACTCGTTCCTCGGCGCGTTTTTCAAGGTGTCCTCCTTCCTCAAGGATCACGACATTAGCGAGGAGCAGTATCACGAAATTGTCCACAAGCAGTACGAGAAGAAATTCGGCCGCTTTGGTAAGGCAGTGGTGGAGTCGAACATGAAAGTCATGATCGGCGGCTTCGAACGCGTGCAACAAATCAACATCGGCGAACTTGAGGCCGAGGACACCTCCAGCATGCGCAACCCGCTGCTGGCCCCGGTAAACGCCTCCGCCATCGAGATGGCGCCCACCTCCGGCTGCGAAGGCAGTGGCTGCCCAAGCTGCGCCATGCCGGAGGGCCAATCGCGCGCGCCTTTCCAGACCATGGCGAAGTTTGACTCCGAGTTCCGTAATGAGCTTGGCTATCACCAGCCAGCCGGCGCACTCGCCAGCCTTGGCATGATGGGCTCCGCCAGTGGCGCGACGCAGAGCAAGTACGTCGCCCGCCGTGAAACCCCAGTTTACATCGCGGAAAACTGCACCCAATGCATGGAGTGCATCACCGCCTGCCCGGACACCGCCCTGCCCAACACCGCGCAGGATGTCAGCACCGTCCTCGTCACCGCCATCCGCAACTACGTCACCAACGCCGATGACCAAAAGGCACTGCTCAACGAGGTACAGGGCATCGAGGAACGCTGTCGCGCTCGAATGGTCGACAACGTCGCCAACAAGAGCAAGGAGCCGTTCAAGGACATCCTTCGCTCGGAGGTCGCCCAGCTCACCGCCGTTTCCGAACAGGCGCGTGGCGAGTTCACCAATATCATCGACCAGTTGCCGCTGGCCTACAACGACGTCACCGCCATCTTCCGCAGTGTCGAGAAAAAGAACCCCGGCAACGGCGGACTGTTCTCCATTTTTGTCAGCGACCTCTGCAAGGGCTGCGGCGAGTGCGTGCAGGTCTGCGGCGATCACGACGCACTGCGGATGACCCGCGAGACTCCGGAACTCAACTCCGAGCTGGCCACCGCGCAGGTGTTCAGCCGGTTGCTGCCGGACACGAGCCAGAAATTCCTCGGCCTGTACAACGACGACACGCCGGAGGACTCCCGCGAGGCCGCCCTGCGCAACCACCTCATGGTGCGGCGCAACTACGAGGCCCTCGTTAGTGGCGACGGTGCCTGCGCCGGCTGTGGCGAAAAGAGCGTGCTACGTGCCGCCGCCTCAGTCACCGAAGCCTACATGCGACCGATCTTTCACAAAAAGGCGGCCCGGCTCCGCGAGGCAGCCACCGAGCTGGAAAACAACGGCGTGGCCAAGCTCGAGGCGCTCAAGGCCCGCAACGAGGAGGAACACAAATGGTTCACATGGTCCGTCGCCCACTCCGTCATGGGGCTCGGTGGCGAGAACGACGACGACACCGCCAAGCGCTTGGCCAAGCGCGGCGAAATCTCCGACCAGGAAATCATCGACGCCCTCTGCGCCGTGCTGCGGCAGGACGCCTTCAACCATCGCGACCTGCAGGCGATCGACGGACGCCACCCGAACGGCATGAGCGTCATGTACATGGGCGCGCACACCGGCTGCAACACCGTGTACGGATCCACCCCACCGTCCAACCCGCATCCGTACCCATGGATGAACTCCCTCTTTCAGGATGGCGCCACGATCAGTTGGCTGATCAGTGAAGCGGCCATCGTCAACCACGCGCGCCGTTCGGTTGTCCCCGAGCGCTTGGCCAACGCGCTGCTCACCCGCGAGAGCGACGTCAGCTCGCACGCCGAGTACTTCAGCCTAACTCATCTGGACGACACACTAATGACCGACGCCGAGATTCGCGAATTACCCAAGGTCTGGGCGATCGGCGGTGATGGGGCAATGGGCGACATCGGATTCCAAAACGTCTCCAAGGTCGTGTTACAGAACAAGCCAAACGTGATGATGCTGATGCTCGACACGCAGGTCTACTCCAACACCGGCGGCCAAAACTCCGACAGCTCGAACATGCTCGGTGGCTACGACATGAACCAGTTCGGCGTCGCCTCACAGGGCAAACTCGTCGAGAAAAAGAGCGTCTCCGAGGCATTCATCAGCGGCCACGGCTCGCCGTACGTCGCGCAGGTCTCCATGGCCAACAGCGCCAAGACCTACCGCGCCATGCTCGAGGGCCTCGAATACCGCGGCACCGCGTTTTACCAATGCTACACCACCTGCCAACCGGAGCACGGCGTGCCGGATCACATGTCCGCCGACCAGGCGCGGCTCATCCGCGACAGCCGCGGCATGCCGGAATTTGTTTACAACCCGCGCGGCGGCGAGACACAGCAGGAATGCCTCGACCTCAAGGGCAACCCGTCCGTCAAGCGCGACTGGTGGGAGCACAAGTACAAGTCCACCGGCGAGAAATACAACTACACCGTGGCGCACTGGGCGATCACCGAGGCGCGCTTCCGCAAACACCTCAAGGCCATCCCCGAGGGCAGCGAGAGTGAATTCATCCACATCGACAACATGCTCACCTGCATCACGCAGCAGGACGTCACCTACCGCAACGTGTTCAAGGAGGACCACGTCGCCTACGTCCCGGACTTCGGCGTTTACTTCAAGGCCGAAGTCGGCGGGAAGTTCAAGTACTACACCGTTAGTCGGCAGATGGTCCTGTTTGCCATCGAGCGCCGCAAGGCGTGGCGTATGCTCCAAAGCAAGGCCGGCGTGGAAAACAAGGATTACCCCGCGCAAAAAGCGCTGCTCGAAAAAGTAGGGAAAGGCGACCTCACCCGCGACGACCTCATCAACCGCGGCTGGGAACTGCTCAACGAGGAAGTCGAAGCCGCCAAGGCCTAAATCGATCCACTCAACAACTTCAAAAAGCCCCCGCCCAACCGGGGGCTTTTTTATTGCTCCAATAACACACAAAAAACTCCCTCTCCCTGGACAGGGAGAGGGCCGGGGCAAGGGTCGAACGTCCCACTCTTGATTTGGGAAAGAATCCGATGACAACCGTCGTCCGGAACTTGAAACTGAAAACTACAAACTTGCAACTCCCCGCCCGCCCGCGGACGCCGCGCAGACCCACCAACACCCCCACCCCCGCCGAGCGAGTATATAGAA
>JAPPPH010000501.1 GCA_028817635.1 Verrucomicrobiales bacterium
GATGTGCCCACCGTCAAGCGGCTTAAGAATCTTGGCAGCAAAGCCGAGATCAATCGAGTGTTCCGGCTTGGATTGAAAATCGATGGTGATCTTCGCCATCAACGTGTCCACCGTGGTGATTTTTCCAAACCCCCACGAGCGGTGAATGCAAAACCCGGCACTCACCAACGTGGTCAGCGCATCGGTTACTTTCGGGTCCAGCTTGCCGTCCAGCACCAAACGCTTAAATTCGCTCTGGAGCTGATCCGATTGATCGACCGCCACGGTCGACGCGTTCTCTATTTCAGTGGTAGACATTCCTTCCTCTGTCATTGTGCTCATCAGGTATTTCTCGGCGTGACGCGCCGAAGCGGGCATCATACGCCCGTGGCTGGCGGGAAACCAAGACAAATTGCGATCGACACACTACTTCATTCGCAACGACAACAGGTCGCAACCGAGAGGTTGCTGGGCGACACCCTCCGCGAGGCCAAACTGTCGCCTCCCGATGCCGGGCTTGCACGCGAGTTGGTCTCCGGCTGCGTCCGCTGGAGGCGATTGCTCGACTGGCTCATCGAGCGTGCCACCGAGGGCCGCGAACAAAAGCCGGCCGTGCGGGAAATTCTTCGACTTGGCCTGTACCAGATTTTCTTCCTCAATCGCATTCCCGACCATGCCATCGCAGATGAGAGCGTGCGCTTGGCCAAGCGCAATAAATGCGTGGGTCAGGCGGGCTTCATCAACGCCATGATCCGCCGTTTCCTCCGGGAAAAGGAAACAATCTTTCGCGACATTTCCACCCTTCAGGAGGATCGCCCCGCGCTTGGCCAATCGCACCCCGACTGGCTGTTCGACAACTGGGAACAACGCTGGGGCCGTGAAAAAACAATCCGGCTCATGGAATGGAACAATCAGCCTGCCCCGACTTACGCCCGGGTTAACCGCCTGAAGACCGACCCCGAATCTCTGGCCAAGCGCTGGGAGATCGAGCAAGTCGAGGCCACCCCTTTCGACTGCGGCTGGGCGCCAGTCGACACAATCTATCGGCTCCGCAGCCATCCCCCCATCGAGTCACTCTCGAGTTTCCGAGATGGTCTGTTTTACATTCAGGATCCCAGCACACTGTTATCCGTCGATCTGCTCGACCCCAAACCCAGCCAAGCGGTGCTCGACCTCTGCGCCGCACCCGGTGGAAAGACCGGCCTGATCGCCGAGCGGATGAACAACCAAGGCCAAGTCACCGCCACCGACACAAGTGATTCGCGACTAGGTTTGCTGCAGGAAAACTGCGAGCGACTCGGGGTGACCTGCGCCGCGCTTGGCCAAGCGGAGGCCGTGCTCGCCAACGCCACGCCGAGATTCGACCGGGCGCTGGTCGATGTTCCCTGCTCCAACACCGGGGTGATGCGGCGACGGCTCGACCTGCGTTGGAGGATTTCCCCGGAGGAAACCCGCTACCTCACCGACACCCAACTTCGGCTGCTCGCCCGAGCGGCTGGATTCGTGCGTTCCGGCGGTGCGCTCGTCTACAGCACCTGCAGCATCGAGCCGGAGGAAAACGAGCAGATTGTAAAACGGTTTCTCGAGGAAAACACGGGGTGGCAACTGGAAACGGAACGTACGCTGCACCCTGTCGAGGATCACACCGACGGAGCCTACGCCGCCCGGTTGGCCAAGGACTGATCCGCTAGGCGGAAGCCATCGGGTTGTGGGCGAACTGGTACTCTGCAACCACTCGCCCCCCGATGAGGTGCTCCTGAATGATCCGCTCGAGCACGTCCGGGGTGCAGGAGTGATACCATGTGCCCTCCGGGTACACGACCGCGATCGGGCCATTAACGCACGCGCGAAGGCAGTTGGCCTTCGTCCGGAATACCGCCGGTTCGCTCCCGACGAGGTCGAGCTCCTTCAGTCGTTTTTTCAAAAACGCCCATGACTCGAGGCCGGCCTCCTTCGCACAGCACTTCGGTTCGCTTTGATCAGCACAAAGAAAAATGTGGCGCTTGAACTTTTCCAGCCCAAGCGCCACGGAAACTTTTTGCAATTGCTCGTCGGCCACGCCTATTGAGTTGGCTTCAATTCGCGAACCCAAATGTTGCGGTAACGCACCGGGTTGCCGTGATCCTGCAATTGAATGTGGCCGGGGCCGTGCTCGCGATAGGGGCGTGTCCGCTTATGGCCAAGCATGCCCGGAATGTCCACGCCGTGCTGTACCACCACGCCGTTGTGCAGGACCGTGATCCGTGCCTTCTTCACCACTTTGCCGTCCTTGAATTCCGGCATCTCGAAAATTATGTCGTACGCCTGCCACTCACCCGGCGGCCGGGTGGCGTTCACGCGAGGCGGACGAAAGCCGTAAAGCGAACCGGCCTGCCCGTCAGGGTAAGTCAGGTTGTCGTAGTTGTCCTGCACCTGCACCTCGTACAAGCCGGCGAGGAACACGCCGGAGTTGCCCCTCCCCTGACTGCTGCCCTTGACCTCCGACGGAGCAGCCCACTCGATGTGCAATTGCACGCTGCCGAACTTTTGTTTCGTGCGGATGGTTCCGGATTTTTTCTGGCACTCAAAAAATCCATCGCCCATCTTCCACTTGGGCGCGTTACCCTTGCCGTCCTCCCACGCATCGAGGTTGGTGCCGTCAAACAACACGATGGCGTCGGACGGTGGCGTGCCGGGATTATTGACCGGCGAAATGGTGCCGGGATTGATCTGGCGCGGCTGTGGGCGGAACGGATCGTGCACCACCCACGGTGTACCGGGAATCTTCGGCGTGTCGGTGTAGCCAAAACGAACACCGAGCAGTGAGTCGAGTTTGACCACGCGATAGTTGCTCATGTCGCTGGCGCGGTTGTTGGTGGAGATGCCACCCCGATAGGAGACCAAGCCGATGATGTCCGACTTGCCGAGGCGCGTCCACTTGTCGCCGCTGCGGTATTCGTAAATGAAAAATGCACCGTCGAAACCAATCCGCACCTCCGCCTTACCGGACACCTCCGCCTCGCCGATTACGGTTCGTTGCCCGTCGCGAACGCGAATGGCGCGGATCGTCCCGTCCAGACGAAAAACGGAAGCGTGGTTACCACCGCCCGTGCTCAGGTAGACGCCGCCGGCACCCTCGATGGTGACCTCCTGCACCACACCCTGCACGAGACCGCCCATTTCCCGGCTGCGCACATCCCACCCTGCTCCGTTGGAAATGTCCCGAAAATCGCTCCAGCCGTCCTTGGAGAAATCCTTGTCCTCAAAGATGATTTCGTTAAGCGCTTGGCCTGAAATCAGGCTCAAACCAAGCGTAACCACTGCAAATATCGCTTTTTTGTTCATAGTCAGTTAAATCGGGGGCGCAGTTGTAGCCGCTTGGCCAAGCGGACTCCATCATAAAAAAGTGAAAAATGTTGGGGAAAAGGGCTTGATTCGGCTCGGCGCTTTGCCTAAGTTTCCCGCCCTTTTTGGGAGGAAGGGCCAATCTCAGATGCAAAGAAAACCGAAATCCATCAAGACCCGTAAGGCGGTCGCCAAACGTTTCAAAATCACCGGCTCCGGCAAAATTGTCCGGAATCGCCCCGGTAAACGACATCTTTTGGCCAGCAAGAATGCCAAGCGCCGCCGCAAACTGGGCACCGCCACCCTCGTCGACAAGACCGACCACGCCCGTGTATTGGAAAACCTCCCGTTTTCCCACTAATCAATTTCTGTAACAGACAATGAGAGCTACAAACGCAGCCGCCTCCCGCAAACGCCGCAAACGCACCCTCGAAGCCGCCAAGGGCTTTCGCCTGCGCCGTTCCAAGCTTTACCGCTACGCCAAGGACGCGCTCGAGCACGGCCGCCAATACGCCTATCGCGATCGCAAAAACAAGAAGCGCACCTTCCGCGCCTTGTGGAACCTGCGCATCAACGCCGCCGCCCGCGACGCCGGCATCACGTACAGGCGTTGCATTGAGGGACTGAAGGACGCCCACGTCGACGTGACCCGCAAGGTACTCGCCGATCTGGCCGCAACCGACTCCGCCGCGTTCGGCGAGTTGATCAACACCGCCAAGGGCGCGCTCGAGGCCAAGGGCTAAGCCGCAGGCGAGTTTGACTTTTTACACGGGCGGCTTTTTTAATGGCCGCCCTTTTTCTTTTTTAGAGTAACCGTTCCGAAATGGCCTTCACCGACCAAATCGATCCCATCAAGGAAGCCGCCTTGCAGGCACTGCAGGCCGCCGACAGTCTGACCGGACTGGATGATGTCCGCGTCCAGTACCTCGGCACCAACGGCCAGTTCACCGGACTGCTCAAGCAGATGGGCAACCTCTCCAAGGAGGAACGCCCCGCCGCCGGCAAGGCCGTCAACCAGGCAAAGGTTGAGTTGACCGAAACGCTCAATCGGCGGCGCGAAGAGTTGGAGTTGGCCGAGGCCGCCCCCAAGCACGCCACCGACTTCACCGCCCCGGGCCGACGCCGACCGCTGGGCAAAAAACATCCGCTCTCACAGGTCACCGAGGACATCGTGCGCAGCTTCCGCAAGATCGGCTTCGCCGTCGCCGATGGCCCCGAGATCGAGACGGAACACTACTGCTTCGACGCGCTCAACACCCCGGCCGATCACCCCGCTCGCGACACGCAGGACACATTTTTCCTCAACACAAACGAGCGCCCGCTCCTGCGCACGCACACCTCGTCCGTGCAGATTCGCGTGATGGAAAAGACGCCTCCGCCGGTCCGCATCATCGTGCCGGGCCGCGTGTATCGCCGGGACACGGCAGACGCCACGCACAACCCCACTTTTCATCAGATCGAGGGCCTTTACGTCGACAAAAACGTCACCGTTGGCGACCTCAAGGGTACGGTGGAGTTTGTCTTCAAGGAACTACTTGGCAAGGAAGTGAAGCTGCGATTCCGGCCACACTACTTCTCCTACACCGAGCCGAGCCTCGAGATCGACTTCAGCAGTCCGCTCGTCCGCAAGATGGGCAAGGAATGGCTTGAGATTGCCGGCTGCGGCATGGTGCACCCGAGGGTATTCGAGAACGTCGGCTACGATCCCGAGCAGTGGAGTGGCTGGGCGTTTGGCTTCGGCATCGAGCGCATCGCGATGATCCGCTACGGTATCAACGACATCCGCCTCTTCTACGAAAACGACAAGCGCTTCCTAGAGCAATTCTAGCGCTTGGCCAAGCACTTGGGATCTTGGTTTTCAAAAATTATCCACAATTGTCTGAATGCGCTTGATTGGTGTTTCTTAATTGTTACTTTTCGGCCCCTGTCGTGGGACGGCCCACGGTGATTGACAACTCCCCAACCATAACGAAACCGTCGTGAAAATTTTTGCCGGCAATTCGAACCAGCCCCTGGCCGAGTCCATTTGCAACACGATCGGCATCGAGCCGGGCAAGATTACCCTCAAGGCATTCCCTGACGGGGAGACGTTCGCCAAGATCGAGGAAAACGTCCGTGGAGAGGATGTATTTGTGGTGCAGTCCTCCTGCCCACCGACAAATCACCACCTGATGGAGTTTTTCATCATCATCGACGCGCTCAAGCGAGCCAGCGCCGACCGCATCACCGCTGTGATGCCGTTCTACGGCTACGCCCGTCAGGATCGCAAGGATCAACCGCGCGTCCCGATCTCGGCCAAGCTGGTGGCAAACCTTTTGGTGGCAGCCGGGGCGAATCGGCTCCTCACGATGGATCTCCATGCCCAGCAGATCCAGGGCTTTTTCGACATCCCGGTGGATCATCTTTACGCATCGCCGGTAATGTTTGATTACCTGAAGTACAACAAAAATGGGGATCTTGTGGTGGTCAGCCCGGATGTGGGTGGATTGAAGATGGCGCACGCCTACTCGGAGATGCTTTCGGCCGACCTTGCCATCGTGGCCAAGCGCCGCACCAGCGCCACGGAGACCGAGTCGGTGGGTATCATCGGTGAGATCGAGGGAAAACACGCACTTTTGGTGGATGACATCACCGAAACGGCCGGAACACTCGTCAACGCAGCAGCGATTCTCAAGGAGCGAGGGGCACTGAGCGTCCGGGCTGTGGTTTCGCACGCGATTCTTAACGATTTGGGCATCGATCGCCTGAAAAATTCTTGTATTGACGAACTGATAACGACTGATACAGTCCCCCGCCCCGAAATCGAGGGGCTAAACGTGACGACCCTCTCTGTTGCGGGTTTGTTGGGCGAGGCGATCCAGCGGATTCACAACAATTCCTCAGTGAACTCGTTGTTTCGATTCAAGGGAGCCCGCACCACCTAAGCCCCTCGGGGAAGCCATTTTAAACAGACAGACATGAAAGCGATCTCTTTGGCCGCCAATGAGCGTACGTTGACCAAGACGACCGGAAGCAAAAAAATCCGCAGCGCGGGCCGTGTGCCCGGCGTCCTTTACGGCGAAGGTGACCCTCAAAACATCGAGCTGGAGTCCGCCCAGTTCGAGAAAGCCGTCAAATCCTCCTCTGCGAAAAACTTTCTAGTGGAACTGGAACTTGATGGTACCAAGAGCATGGCGCTGGTGCAGGACGTGCAACAGCACCCGATCACACGCCTCTGCCTCCATGTCGATTTCCGCCGCCTGTCCGACGACAGCGTGATCACAGCCAAGGTGCCTTTGATCACCACCGGCACCGCCGAAGGCGTCAAGATCGGTGGTATTTTGCAGACGCTTTTCCACACCATCACCCTCAAGGGCAAACCGGCCGACATTCCAGAGACGGTCGAGGTGGACACCAGCCACCTGCAAGTGGGCGAAGGCATTTTGCTCGGAGAGTTGAGTCTCCCAGAGAGCGTCTCCGCCGTTGGCAACCCGAAGGCGCGTGCCGTCGCCGTGGCCGCCTCCCGTGTCACAGCCAAGGCTGCCGAAGAGGGTGATGACACGGCAGCGGCTGCCCCTGCTGAGGCCGACGCACCCGCTGAGGAAAAGAAGGAAGACTGATTTTGTTCGAACAGCGAACCGCTTGATGTCGTTCGCTTGGTTCTTTGAGACGACCCGCCATGGAAGAAACATTCCTTATCGTGGGTCTGGGCAATCCCGGAAGGGAATATGCCTGCACACGACACATCAGCGGGTTCATGACGCTTGAGCGCTTGGCCAAGCGCTTGGCCTTGGATTGGCAGGTGAATAAAAAATTTACCGCCCACTTGGCCAAGGGCAATCAGGGAGATGCAACTCTCCTGCTGTGCCAACCGCAGGGCTACATGAACGTGAGTGGCAAAACCGTTGCGCCGCTGGCCAGATTTTACCAAATCCCAGCCGATCGCATTGTTGTCGTGCTGGATGATTTGGATTTGCCGCTTGGCACGCTTCGCATGCGGCCCGGTGGCGGAACCGGAGGCCATCGCGGCCTTGAGTCCATCAGGGATTGCCTCGGGACCGGTGAATTTCCGCGATTGCGGCTCGGGATCGGGCGCCCTGCCCCGGCTCGGGATGTGTCCGGTTTTGTACTCGGCAAATTCACCGAGGACGAATCCGGTCAACTGGACAAGGTGCTGGAAAAGGCGGCAGATCAGCTTGATTGCTGGATGAGCCGCGGCCTGCAAACGGCCATGAACAATTACAACGGGGATCTTTCCCCACCGAAAAAGAAGAAAGATGACGAAATACGAAGGAACGATCATCCTGAAGGAAACGGGACGTGAAAACACCGTCGAGGAGGTGCAGAATCTCATCTCGGCCGAGATCGACTCCGCCGGCGGCAAGGTCGGCGAGTTCAACGCGACCGGGTTGCAGGATTTCTCCCGTGTGGCCAACCGGAAGAACCCGAACGGCTACTACATCGAGGTGAGCTTCGAGAGCAGCCCCGATGCGACGAACGACCTGAAGAAACGCCTGCTGAAAATCAGGGACATCTTCCGGGTCTTCTTCACCAAACCGGCCTAAACCGTTTGATTTTTCACCGCGCAACCGTTTAACCTCCCGACA
>JAPPPH010000071.1:0-5979 GCA_028817635.1 Verrucomicrobiales bacterium
AACCCGGGGTTGATATTCCTCATCCCGAACGATCGGTGGTCAAGTTTCGGGCCGGGAATGTATTGAATGATTTTCTTGCCGCCCCATCCGCTGCGATTCCTGAAGCGGAAACATCCGGTTCGCTCGGCGAGGTTGACACCGGGGATTGACCCGCTACTCGGCGTTTTGCCGGATTGCCTCGAGTGCTTCCCAACGCGTGTAAAGCTCGCCCGCCTTATTTTTTGCCTGCTCCAACGCTGCCGTTAGCTCGTTGGTTTTACTGCCGTGCTTCACATGAAACTCCGGGTCGGCGAACAATCCCTCGATCCTTGCGACCTCTTCTTCGGTTTCGAGGATGGCTTCCTCCATTCCCTCGAGTTCCTTTTTCTCCTTCCAAGTCAGTTTGCGTGGCTTCGCTGTTGGGGCAGGTTTGGTTTTGGGCTTGGCCGGTTCCTCCCGCTTGGCCGATCGCTCTTTTCTCTCGGCTAACTTTTCGCGGTAATATTCGTAGTCGCCCTCGTTGTAGACGACCTGTCCGTCCCCCTCGAACGCGATGATGCCGGTGCAGACGCGATTGAGAAAATATCGATCGTGGCTCACCACCAGCACACAACCGGAGAACGCGAGTAGCGCCTCTTCGAGCAGGCGCAGCGTCGGCAGGTCGAGGTCGTTCGTCGGCTCGTCGAGGATGAGAAAGTTGCCTCCGTGCTTCAGGATTCGGGCGAGTAGTAGTCGGCTTTTTTCGCCGCCGGACAGGCTCTTCACCTTCATGTTGATGCGCTTGGGGTTGAAGCCGAACCGCTGGAGATAGGCGCGGATGGCCAGCCGGCCGTTGCCGAAATCGATCATGTCCGAGCCTTCGGCCACCTCCTCGAGCAGCGTCTTTTCCGGGTCCAGTTGAATGCGCTCCTGGTCAACGTAATTAAACTCGGTGAGCACACCGATTTTTCGGCTTCCCCCGGTCGGTTTCAACTGCCCAAGCACGACACGGAGCAGGCTGGTTTTTCCCAGTCCATTGCGGCCGCAGATGCCGATGCGCATCCCGGCTTCGAAGTTAAAATCAAACCGGTGGATCAACTTCTTCCCCCCCAATTCCAACTCCACGTTGATTAGGTCCACCACGCGGTTGGCCAGTTGCCCCGGCGGCGGGATGATCAATTCCATCTCCAGTTCCTTGTCCGGCCCTTGCGTGTTTTTGATCCCGTGAAATTTGTCCACGCGAAACTTGGCCTTGGTCGTCCGTGCCTTTGGCCCGCGTCGAATCCAGTCCAGCTCGCGACGCAAAAATCGTTTCCGCTTTAGCTCCAGCGCCTGTTCGTTTTCCATCCGGGCGAGGTTGGACTCGAGATAATCCGAGTAATTGCCCTTGTGCAGATAAAACCGGCCGGCCTGCAACTCGACGATGTGGTTGCAAATTTCGTCGAGAAAATAGCGGTCATGTGTTGTCACCAAAAACGCGCCACGAAATTTTTTGAGGAACTCCGCCATCCACTCAATTGAGTCGGTGTCGAGATGGTTTGTCGGCTCGTCGAGGATCAGCAGATCGGGGTTGGAGATGATTGCGCGGCAAAGCGCGACCCGCCGTTTTTCCCCACCGGACAACGTCCCCATCAATTGCTCCGGTGCCGGTGCGTTAAGGTGCGTCATCGCGGTCTTGATGCGTGTGTCAATAGTCCAAGCGTCTGCCGCTGCGATTTGTTGTTCCAATTCCGTTTGTCGGTTGGAATCCGCTGCGAGCGCCTCGTACTCCGCGAGCAACTGCATGGCGTGCTTGGCTCCGCCACGGATGGTGTCCATCACGGTGGCATCGGCCTCCCCATCCATGGCCTGTGCGAGATAACCGGTCACCAACCCGGTGCGACGAGTGATCTCCCCGGCATCCGGCTGGGTTTCGCCGGCGAGCATCTTCAGGAAGGTCGACTTGCCGCAGCCATTGCGGCCGACCATCCCAAGGTGGTCACCATCGCGAATTGTCAACGAGGCGCCCTTGAGCACTTCGTTGTCGTTAAATCGAACCTGAATGCCGGCGGCATCGAGCAGGGTAATGTGGGTGGGTTGGGACATGGACGCAACCAAGCGCTTGGCCAAGCGCAGTCGTTACAACTCCTTTTGATTGGGCGGCACCTTGGCCAAGGCCAAGCCATCGCTGTTTTGCTCGAAGTAACTCGCGGCCCAGTCACTCGCGAACAGTAGCACCGGGTTCCTGTCCGAGTCCCATCCGAAGCGGGAACCGGTCGGCGGTGACAACTTGTCCATCTCCTCCTCGGAAAACTCCTCCGGCAGCCAACGTACCACCTGCCACGGGGCCGGCTCGAGCCGGGTGACGGCGTTGTACTCGCTCTCGAGCCGGAATTGCACCACGTCGAACTGCAGCGGTCCAACCGCTGCCAAGACCGGCACTGCCACGGCGCTACCCTTCAGGCTCAGGCATTGGATGGCACCTTCCTGCAGCAGTTGATCCAGCCCCTGCCGGAACTGCTTGAACTTGCCGGTGTCCCCGTTGTGTAGGTACGAAAAACTCTCCGGCGTGAACCGTGGAATCTCGTGAAACTCGATACCCTTGCGGGTGGTCAGCGTGTCGCCAATCCCGAAATCGGAGTGGCCGACGAGTCCGATGATGTCTCCCGCGTAGGCTTCGTTCACCGTCTCGCGTTCCTTGCCGAACAATCGGTGCGAACTTGCGAGCCGCACCTTCTTGCCGGTGCGCGAATGAAACACGGTCATGTCCCTTTCAAATTTGCCGGAGCAGATTCGGATGTACGCGATGCGGTCGCGGTGCTTCGGATCCATGTTCGCCTGAATCTTGAAAATGAACCCGGAAAAATCCCCGGCGCCCGGTTCGATCATTTCTTCGCCGGAAGTCCGTCCCTTGGGCGGAGGCGCGTGCTCGAGGAATCCTTGCAGGATCAGTTCGACACCAAAATTGTTCATCGCGCTGCCGAAAAAAACCGGCGTCGTGCGGCCGGCCAGAATCTCCTCATCGTCGAATTCCGCTCCGGCCATCTCGAGCATCTCCAATTCCTCCGTCACTTTCGTGAGGATGTCTTCCGGCACGCGTTCCTTCACGAAGTCGTCAGAAATGTCACCGACCTCGACCGGTGCCATGTACGCCCCGCCGGTTGTTCGCTCGAACAGGTGCACCTGCTTGTTCAGCCGGTCGTAAACGCCCTTGAAATCATTCCCGTCGCCGATCGGCCAGTTCACGGGGAAAGGCTTCAGGTTGAGGACACTTTCGACCTCGTCCAGCAATTCAATTGCCCCTTTGCTCGGTCGGTCGCATTTGTTGATGAAGGTGAAAATTGGCACACCGCGCTGGCGGCACACCTCGAACAATTTCTTCGTCTGTGCCTCGATGCCCTTGGCCGCGTCGAGCACCATCACCACGGCGTCCACCGCCGTGAGCACCCGATACGTATCCTCCGAGAAATCCTTATGGCCTGGGGTATCGAGTAGGTTGATCTGGTATCCGCGGTAGTCGAATTGCAGCACAGTTGAACTGACCGAGATGCCGCGCTTGCGTTCCAGTTCCATCCAGTCGGACGTCGTCGCGCGCTGGTTTTTCCGCGAACGCACTGAGCCGGCCAACTGAATCGCGCCGCCGTACATCAGCATCTTTTCAGTCAAAGTCGTCTTGCCCGCGTCAGGGTGCGAGATGATGGCAAACGTGCGTCTTCGGTTGATTTCTTTCTCCATGCCGGAACCAAAAGGGGGCGGACTGTAACAAAAGCGGCCAAAGCGACAAGAACAATGCCGAAACAATCAATGAGATGGCCGTTCTGTGTGGAACAAAACCAAGAGCACTAAAGTGTATTTTAATGTATTTCGTTGACAACTAATGGATGGATATGGTTTTTAACGGCTCCTGACCGATGATTGAAGTAGATGATTTTAAGGCGTTCGATGCCAATGAAGTAGCCGAGATGCTCGATTTAAAGTATCGAACGGTGACGCGTTACATTCAGGCTGGAAAAATCCGAGCCAGAAAGATTGGCAAAAAATACTTCGTGACTGAGAAGGACGTCAAAGCCTTCATTTTGGCCCAAGCCACAAATGTCGAATCTGGCCAAAAAACGGGCGAATCGACCGATTCAGGCGATTTCGAAGGGCAGATTAGGGAAGATTAACGATAAAGATTTATGTTAGCCGGTGCTGTCTGCCAGCCAAGCGAGGTATTTGCGGCTTCCGGCTGTGAGCGGCAGGGCGACGAATTCGGGGGTGTCGTAGGGGTGCAACTCACGAATGATGCGCTCCAGTTCGGGAATATGTTCCTGCCGTGTCTTGAAAACGATGAGTACCTCATCACTGCTTTCGAGTTTTCCTTCCCACCAGTAATGCGACTCGATGGCGGGGACGATGTTGGCGCAGGCGACGAGCTTGGCCTCGAGCGCGGCCTTGGCCAAGCGCCTTGCCAGCTCGATATCGGGCGCGGTCACGAGGATCACCGCAAAGTTGTCCGGAGCAATCACGTCCCCAGCTAAACCAGCCAGGCGGTCGGGGTCAATTTCCTTGACCGGCCAAGCGCTTGACCAAACCCTCTCCGGCCCATGTTCAATTTTAACCACACACGAGAGCTGTTGCTTACCGGAGTCGCGCTTGGCCTCTCGCTTGGCCAAGCGGCGTCGGCGGAAAACTGGGCCACGTTTCGGGGCGACGGGGCGCGCGGCATCTCGGAAAATAAAAATCTTCCGCTTGAGTGGGATGCCAAACAAAATAAGAACATCGAGTGGAAAACGGCTGTACCCGGTTTGGGTTGGTCCAACCCGGTGGTGCACAGCGGCCGCGTCTATCTGACCTCCGCGGTAAGCGACGGCGAGATCGAGCCCCGCAAGCCCGGCCTTTACTTCGGCGGCGACCGCAAGGAGCCGATCAAACACATGCATCACTTTCTTGTGCTCTGCCTCGACCTCAAGAGCGGGGCGTACCTTTGGCAGAAGGAAGTGTTGGCATCGCGTCCCCTGACGCCGATCCATATCAAGAACAGCTACGCCGCCGAGACGCCGGTGACGGATGGCGAACGGGTCTACGCCTACTTCGGCAGCCACGGCCTCTACTGCCTCGACAAGACCGGAAAATTGCTCTGGAAAAAAATGTTCAAGCCGTACGAGATGCGCAACGGCTGGGGTACCGGTGCCTCGCCGATCCTCGACGGCGACCAGTTGATCATCGTCAACGATAACATGGAGGAGAGTTGGCTCGCGGCGTTTGACAAGCGTACCGGCAAACAGCTTTGGAAGAAGGAACGCGACGAACCCAGTAACTGGTCCACGCCCTACGTGTGGGAGCACGATGGCATCAAGGAATTGATCCTGACCGGCCGAAATCGCACACGCGCCTATGACTTAAAAGGCAACGAACGCTGGAGCCTCAAGTGGAAGACGCGCACGTCGATCGTCATCCCGACGCCGTTCGAGGCGCACGGTCTGCTGTACATCGCCTCCGGTTACGTGGGGGATCGCGAGAAACACGTCTACGCCATCCGCCCCGGCGCGAAGGGTGACATCTCGCTGAAGTCCGGCGAAACGAAAAACAAATACATCGCATGGTACGACCGGCGGGCGGGGCCGTACAACCCGTCGCCGCTGGTTTACGGGGATGAGTTTTATACGCTTTTCGACTTTGGATTCCTCGGCTGCCGCGACGCCAAAACCGGCGAGGTGCATTACGACAAGGAACGTATCAACCCGGAAAAGGCGACCGGCTTCACCTCGTCACCGTGGGCCTATCGCGGGCACGTTTTTGCGTTGAGTGAAGCCGGCGACACGTTTGTATTCAAGGCCGGGAAGGAGTACAAACTCGTCCGTGTCAACCACACCGGGGGTATGAGCATGGCCAACCCCGCGCTGGTCGGCGACCGGTTGCTCCTGCGCAACCAAACCCACCTGTTCAGCATCCGCGAAAAAAACTGAACCAAGTGCTTGGCAGTCAAGGTAGGGGCGGCTGTCTCAGCCGTCCTCAAGGCAATCCAACACCAAGGCCGGCTCGGAGAGCCAGCCCTACCTT
>JAPPPH010000071.1:6477-7855 GCA_028817635.1 Verrucomicrobiales bacterium
CCAAAGCAACCGCCGCCAAACAAACCAAACGTATCACTGCGCTTTTCATGAAAATTTGAAGCCCCTCTTTTAGTAGATGAAAATGGGAGACAAGATCCTAGATTAGTCTTCGATCACCGGAGCCGTAACTTATGTATACTTTTTCTGACATGTGGGCCGTACGGCGTGGAATCTAAGAACCTTTTACAGAGAGGGCAATCTTTGAATATGCGAGGCAGGGTGTTTTTAAACCCAGATGGTACCGAAGTTCGGAGTATTGGAGAGCGCCTTGGTCAACTTCTTTGGCTTGGGCCATTATCATTGTTATTACCCAAGTTGGATAGGTAAAGGAGTATCCTGCAGATGGCTTCCTTCCCCTAACAAGATAAAAATCGACACGTTGAATGCCGTGCAATTAATTTCATCCAACTTTGGATCACACTTGATTCGAAAAAACTGGAAGGATAGTTTTTGAATGGACTATCGCTAGGGCAAGCCATAATTGAAAAAGCTTCTTCTGTATCTATTGATTTTGTGCTATAGACCAAAAGCAGTTAAAGGTGACTCTTTTTAGCTGTTGGTAGGCGAATGTATTCTATTAAATCACGAAGTCCAGCGGGGGTAAGAGATTTTTCAAGTCCAGATGGCATGAGCGAAGATCGCATGGATTGCAACTGGGCTATATTATCGCGATTGACGTTTATTGATATGCTTAAGGGCATACTTATACTTACAGAGTTGGCACTTTGGTTGGAAAGTATACCAACGTAAGTTTCGCCCGATTTGGTGACAATTTTATATGGTGCGTATTTCGGATTGATCGCCATATTTGGATCAATAATGTTGCTGGCAAGATCTTCGACGCTTCGGTGGCTTAATCCCTCTAATTCAGGGCCAAGAGCATGTCCTTTTCCATTGCTTTTGTGGCAATTAGCACATAGGTCACTAAAGTGCTTTTCCCCGCGCCTTGCGTTGCCGTTTTTAGGCAGCTTTTCAAGCCAATCGTCTACAATTGAGATCCGGTTGCTGTATTCTTCATCTCCAAATAGTTTTTTTGCGCGATTTCCAAGTGAAGAACCTGAGTACCGTATAAGTTGTCTTCTATGCTCAAGATCAAGGTTGGTTTCTCCAAGCGCAATTGCTTTTGACTCTAATGCTGTTAAAAAGGCTTCTTTAAAACGGTTATTATAAACAAAAATATTTATTACTTGTGATCTATTTGACGGAAGCACATGTGGCCATAAAGAGACTAATCTTGAGGAGTTTTCACGATCAGTAATTTTAGATAACGCGTTAATAGCAGTTATTTGAATCTCATCATTAGATGCAGATTTTATGATTGAAATCAATTTATCTATTACTATTTTGGATTGGCTGATATCAGCTATAAATCTTACAT
>JAPPPH010000457.1 GCA_028817635.1 Verrucomicrobiales bacterium
GAACAATTGACACGTGGGAAGGGCGACGGTGAGAAGGCCGAAATCCGCTCGAGATTTCGCGAGCAATTCAGTCGGGGTAGCAGTGATGGTGGCGATCGCGGACGATCCGACTACAGTCGTGGTGGAGACAGTCGCCGGGGTCGCGGTCGTTGATCGCGCTTGGCCAATCGCTCGGCCGTTAAAAAATTCAAAAACAAAAAAAGCGGAGCCGGTCAGCTCCGCTTTTTTGTGAGTCCTGATAATCAGTGCGGTTATTCCGCGATAGAAACCTCAAAGGGTTTACTGGCTTCGACCTTCGGCAGCACCACCTTCAACAGGCCGTTTTTAAATTCTGCCGAGATCTTGGAATTCTCAATCCCGCTCTCCAATTGGAAGGAGCGACTGAACTTGCCGTAGGCGCGTTCGTAGCGGTGACCAAACTCGTTGCTCTCGCTGCGTTCGCCCTTGCGCTCGCCGGATAGCGTCAGCACACCGTCCTCTACTGTGAGGTGAACATCGCCCTTGGTCAGGCCGGGAAGATCAGCGGTCAGCGTATAGGCATCCGTAGACTCAACAATGTCCACCGCCGGGGTCCACGAGTCGGTCTGCGCGGCCTTGGCCAACGCTCCCACCGAATCGTTGAACAGCGTCCCAAACACATCTTCAAACACATTGAGCGGGTTGTCGTTTCGTTTCTTAGTCGTAATCATAATCATTTTCCTTTCTGTTTTAAGTTAACGGTTTCTATCGAACCAACTGCCCCACTAAATGCAACCCTCGTGCCATGCAAATTTCAGCCAAAAAAAGACAAAAAGTGGCTATTTTATGGCAAAAACGACTGAAAAGAGACACATTGACACACTGTTTAATGACGCAAAAACGGGACATTATGTCCCTATTTTCACGGTTTTGTTCATTCGGTAGGTGGAGGGTCTTTACAGGGGTGGTTCTGCGGGGGCATGGTTTTTCGCGGTGAGCTTGGCTTATTTTTTGAAGCGCGTGGCGATGCTGGTGCCGTTGATTCTGGTGATCAGCTTCCTCGCGTTTTGCCTTGTTCGCGTCGCGCCGGGCGGGCCATTTGACAAGGAACGCGCGCCGGCCTCGCCGGACATCGAGCGTAATCTGAAGGCCAAGTATCACCTCGATGATCCGTTGTGGAAGCAGTACCTGCGTTTCGTTGGAGTTGGCTTTGATGGCGGACTGGTTCGCGGCGACTTCGGCCCGTCGCTCAAGTATCGCAACCACTCAGTCAATGACATCATCGCGCAGGGGTTGCCCGTGTCGTTGTCGCTGGGCTTCGTTTCGTTTGGCTTCGCACTGGGCGTGGGGATCCCACTGGGGATGTGGACGGCGCTGCGCCGGGGGCGTTGGCAGGATCATCTCGGCAGTTTTTTTTCCATCCTCGCAGTGTGCATCCCGGCGTTTGTGTTGGGGCCGATCTTAATCGTGTTGCTTGGCGTCAAGTGGCCGGTGTTCCCGGTTGGGCTTTGGGGGGGGCCGTGGCACGTGATCCTGCCGGCGATCACGTTGGGCACGTACTTTGCCGGCAAGGTCGCCCGCCTGACCCGCGAGGGCATGAGCCAGGCGATGCAACAGGACTTCATCACCACTGCCCGGGCCAAGGGAGTCAGCGAGCGGGCCATCGTGTTTCGGCATGCAGTACGCGAGGGCCTTCTGCCAGTGGTGACGTATAGCGGCCCGCTGTTGGCCGACCTGTTGGTGGGCTCGTTCGTTGTGGAGAACCTGTTTCAGATTCCCGGCATCGGGGTGTTCCTTGTGAACAGCTCGATCAACCGCGACTACACCATGGTGGTCGGGCTTGTGATCCTGTACTCGGTGTTGTTGCTGATGCTGAACCTGTTGGTGGACGTGGTGTATGGGATGCTCGATAAGCGCGTGAACTATGGCTGACGCAACCCCATCCAGCGGCCAAGCGCTTGAGCTGGGCGAGTCGCCCAACCGTCGCGCTTGGCTTCGTTTCCGAAGCAACCGCCCGGCGATGGTGGCCTCGGTTTTCTTGATTGGCCTTGTGTTGCTTGCGGTCTGTTGGCCTTGGGTGTCCGACCTTGGCAACCAGCACAGTGACGCACAGTTCGCCGAGCCAAGTGCCGGACACTGGTTTGGCACCGATGTGCACGGGCGCGACCTGTTTGGCCGCGTGATGGCCGGCACGCGGATCTCGCTGCTGGTAGGCCTCGTCGGCGCGTTGGTGAGTCTGGTAATCGGCGTACTTTGGGGGGCGACTGCCGGCCTGCTTGGCGGGCGTTGGGACAACTGGATGATGCGTACCGTTGACGTGCTCTACTCGTTGCCGTCGATCATCTTCGTGATCGTCATCATCACGACGCTTGAGGGTGTGGTTCAGGGCTGGGTCGAGTCTGCGTTCGGCGGGGACGGCGGCGAAACCGCGCGGCATCTTTTGTTGTACGCCGGACTGGGCGCGGTGTCGTGGCTGACCATGGCGCGCATCGTACGCGGACAGGTGTTGGCGTTGCGAGAGCAGCAGTTTGTCGAGGCGGCACGATCGCTTGGCCTCGGTACGTGGACGATCCTGTGGCGGCACATTTTGCCCAACGTGTTCGGTGTGGTAATCGTCTACCTGACGCTGACGCTACCGGCGGTGGTGCTGTATGAGTCGTTCCTAAGCTATCTAGGGCTGGGCATCCAGCCGCCACAGGCGAGTCTGGGCTCGCTGATCGCCGAGGGTGCGGCGCAAATCAATCCGGTACGCGTTTACTGGTGGATGATCGTGTTCCCTGCCGGCGCTCTCGCGGCGTTGCTCATGGCGCTGAACTTCCTCGGCGACGGCCTGCGTGATGTCTTTGATCCCAAGTCCACCAACGAACGCTGACAAACCAAGCGCTTGGCCAAGTGTCAATCGTGCGTGGATCGATTATGGCTCCTCGGTTGAGTTGAGTTGATCGCTGGTCATGGCGCCCCGGCTGAGGAGGAGGTCGATGATGATTTGATCCCCCCAGCCGATGGCATCGTCGAGCACCGTGTTGCCGTATCTATCCATGATGTTCACGTCGATCTCGCTATTGATGAGGTAAATGACCACTTTCTTGTGGTGATACAACGCTGCACGGTGCAACGCGGTATCCTGCCACTCACCAACCTTGGCGTTCTTGTTCACACCCGCCTCGATAAGTTGCGTCACCAACTTGAGGTCTCCGCTCTCCGCCGCCCGGTGCAACCTCACCACATCGCTTTGAGGGAGTTCAGGAAGCTCGGAACATCCCAACAAAAAAATGGTGGTGAAGACGATAAGGGCGGTGTTTTTCATCAAGATGTATTTTTTGCGAATGTTCCTGATCAGTCCTGTATTGAGTTTTGTCTCTCCAGTTCTTCGGAGTGAATGAATTTAATTTTCAAGCGCCCCCCATCCATCACGAAGTAGGCGTTCTCCAGCCAGTGAAATTTGAGGACAGATTTTTTTCCATCCTCTGTTTTTGAAACGAATGTCCCCACGTTTTTGTAGCTGATATGGGCGGAACGATGGTCGGTGGAGATTTCAAAATCTGAAAGCTGCCAATCGTTTGAGAGCGTCGCTTCCGAATGTGTACTTTCGATAAATTCGAAAAAATCATTGCGGGACATATGCTGGCCCGCCTCGTAGATGTGAAAGTCATCGGTGATCAAATCCCGAAACGATTCTCGGTTGTACACTTCAAAATCCACATTTCGAAAAAACTCGTGCAGAACACGTTCCGCATCTGTTTTTGACACACGATCCATCGTGGCGCAGCTAGCCAACATCGCCACCGCCGTTATGCAGAGTATCTTAAGATAAACTTTCATCGTTCACTCCTGGGTCATTGTCCGTTGGGTAGTTCATAAAAAACACGCTCGTTCACTCTTTGGTAACCACTCGATTGGTAAAGTTTTTGCGCACCTATGTTGTTTGTCGTAGTCTCAACCAAAATACTCTTGGATTGGGTTTCAATTCCGAATGATTTGATCTCCTTAAGTAACTGGGTTCCGATTCCCAATCCCCGGGCGGTCTCGGTGACGAAAAGATCATTTAGAATCCATATCCGTTTTGCCGAGACGGACGAGAAACTCGGATAAAGCTGGGCGAACCCCAAACACCGGTTATCCGGAGTGCAGGCACAAAAAATGACCGACTCCGCTTGGCTCAAGCGTTCGGCAATGAAATCTTTCGCCAAGGCCGGATCACTTGGTTGGCCATAAAAAACCCGGTAGGCATCAAACAACTCTGCAAGTCGCCCAACATCACCGGCTGTGGCTTTTCGGATCGTCACATCCATTTTGAGTTCATCGATTGCGGCGTAGAAAATTGACCACCCCGTTCACCCACCTCGTGGCCTCGTTTTCGATGTGCACATTGTGCCCACTTTTTGAAATGACAATCCATGCTTTGTCCGGGGATTTTATCCGGCTAAAAAAGGGCGCAAGTTGATCAACAGGAGCGTACGGATCGTGAACCCCGTTGATTAGCAACGTAGGTGTGTTGATTTTTTTTGGGTCCAGTTGCTGCCATTGGTCGATCCTCTTCCAGTTGACCAAAACTGGATCGTGCTTTAGGCACGCGGACACATAGGCATCGATAACTGCCTTGGGCGTTTGGCCGGTCATGAATCCGTCCGAGGACCACTCGACGGAGTTCGATTTTCTGGGGGGATCGACGAGCGCCTTGTCCGCGCGGATCGCATCTTGATTGATATTGTTGAGGGAAGAGATGGGATAGCCAAATAGGATCACTTCCGATACCAGTTCAGGATTCTTTTGAACAATCAACTGGGAATGAAGTGACCCCAGCGAATAACCGAACAAAGAGAGTTTGTTTTTTTTGGGGTGACGAGCCGCCACCCATTCCAAAAGTTTTGCCACATCGCCAGCCGCTTTTTCCGGAGTGTTCCAACCGGTCTTGTCTCGTGGTGTGTTGCCGAAGCCACGGAGATCGATCGCATAAACCGTGAATCCCCTGGCGCCAAATGCATCCATGAAAGAAATATTTTTTGATTCAAGCTGCAGGTCAAAATTGGGCAGCGCACTGATCGTTCGCCCATGGATCAAAACGAGAACATCTTCGGTTTTTTCGGCCCGCTTCTCATAAACGGCGAAAGCGTGATCGTTCAACTCAACCCGATGTTGGATCAACGCCTTGGCGGCAGGTGAAGCGGCATAGACTGCATTCACACAAAGAGAAGTTAAGATGATCGCCAGTATTTTTTTCATACTTAAAAACAGAAATTAGTCGGTGTTCCCCGGTAGCCTCAACAGCCAGTATTGTTTTGGCAATCATTTAAAAAAATCCGTTTCACAGGGCGCTTCAGCGTTCTTTGTAATCCGGAACGCGCTTGGCCAAGCGGAGGCATTATGTTGAGACCACGGAAGGCACGGAATACACGGAATAGATCCTGCCCATCCTGTGCATCCATGTTAAAAGGACACTTGCGAAAGGTAACTGAAGGGGAAGAAAAAGAGATGGTCGGGACGGGGGGATTTGAACCCCCGACCTCCTAGTCCCGAACCAGGCGCGCTACCAAGCTACGCTACGTCCCGACCAAGGGGCCGGGCAGTCTGCCGATGGTCAGGCGGCTTGGCAACTGGTTTTTCTCGGTGGTGTCGTCCTCCGGATTCTCCGCTTGGCCAAGCGTCGCCGTTGACCTCGGGCGTCCGGGGGTTTAAAGATGCCGGCCCTAAATGAATGAGAATATTCGCAAGCTGCTGATTCTTCAGGATCGGGACATGAAGTTCACCCGGCTCGAGGACGAACTGGAGTCGCTGGATCCGGAACGCGAATCCGCCCGGCGAGAGAGCGTGAATCGCCAGCAGGTACTTGAGCAGGCCAAGCAGCACATGATCCAATTGGAGGTGCGCCGCAAGGATTTGGACAACGATGTCGAGTCCAAGAAGGAGCAGATGCACAAGTACGCCCAGCAACAGCTCGAGACGCGCAAGAACGAGGAGTACACCGCACTGGGCCGGGAGATCGAGCATGTGAAGGAGGCGATCTCCAAGATCGAGGATGAGGAGCTGGAGTTGATGGAGGAGATCGACGACTACAAGCCGAAGATTGAGGAGGCCAAGGCGGTGGCCGAGGAGGCCAAGGCGCATGAGGCCAAGGCGCTGGCGGATTTCGACGAGCGGGAGAAAAATATCGAAAAGGAGCTGGACGAACTGGAAGAGGAATTGAACGCCCTCTCCGGCGAATTGGACAGCAAGATGGTTCGGCACTACGAGCGGTTGCGCGAGACGAAGCCGGGGGCCGTTGTTGTCGGGGTCGACCACGGAAGCTGCGGCGGTTGCCACATGAAGCTACAGGCGCAGCAATTAGTCGACGCCAAGAGCAGCCGCGAGATGGTCACCTGCCCGAACTGTAGTCGGCTGCTTTACTACACTCGCGAGATGATCATGCCGGAGGAACTCGACGACTAACCGGTTCCGGCTTTAGTTGTAACCTCTTCCATGCGGGCAGCGACTACTTGTTTGGCTTTTGCCAAACGTGTTTAAAACGAAGGAAAGATTTTTATGAAACTGCACAAGTTATTCAGCATGACGGCCGCCCTTTTGATTGGGGCGGGTACAACTGCCCTGATGGCGGACGATGACCCTGCGCACCGCGGGGATCGCGATCGCAATCACGGCGAGCAAGCTCGGGGCGACCATGACAAGCGTAAGGTTGCCTCCAGGCGCTTGGCCGAATTGAAGAAGAGCGCCGAGGCACGGAAACGCGCTGCCGCCGCCAAAAAGAAGGAATCCGGCAGGCCTTCCAACGATCGCATTGCCGAGATGAAAAAGCGCGCGCTCGAGGCGAGGAAGCGTGCTGCTTCCAGCTCCCGCGGCAGCCGTGGCCCGCAGGGTGGTCCGCCGGAGTTTGTACGTGAGATGATGCAGAAGCGAATGGCTGGCGCCCATGGTGGTCGCGGTCAGGCAGGCCCGCCACAACACGTGATTGAGATGTGGAAGAAACGCCGCGAAGCCGCACAGCGCGGTGGTCGTGGTCCGCAGGCTTGGGTTGGATTCAAGGGATTCGGTGGCCCGAGGGGTCCGCAGGCTCGTGGTGGTCACAAGGGCCCACGCGGTTCGAAGGGAGCCCACGTTCGTGGCGGACGCGGAGATCATCGCGGCTCCAAGGGGCACCGTGCGCGGGGCGGTCATCGGGATCATCGTGGCCCGAAGGGCAGACACTCCGAGCGGGGTGGACGCCGCGGTCATCGCCGTTAATTTTTACCGTCGCTTGGCCAAGCGTTCCCCTGTCTGGCCAAGCGGGACTTTACCGGAGGGCAGGCATGCTGTTGAGTGTGCCTGCCTTTTGTTTGAGGAGCTTGCAGTAACTTGATTGTGACACTGTACGTAACAGGATTTCGTCGGGGATGAGTACCATGAATCTTTTTTTTAGTTCTTTGCGCTTGGCCAAGCGGCAGCTGGCACTTGGCCTGTTGTCCGTGTTTGCCTCCGGCTTGGCCAAGGCCGAGGAGGGGCCGTGGCGCTGGGCCAACCCGAGGCCGCATGGCGACTCGATCCGCGCCATCGCCAAGGGGGACGACTTCTCGATTCAGGTCGGCGACAACGGATCGATCCACACGAGCCAAAATCTGGTGCAGTGGTTTCCGCGTGAGAGCGGCACGGAGGTCACGCTGCGGACGACGACCTTTTTCAAGGATCAGGCGATCGTGGCCGGGGACGACGGCATTCTGCTTTACAGTGCAGATGAAGATTCATTTTCATCGGCGGAATTAAACACGGAGACCCGCAAGACATTTCGCGCGCTGGCCGCCTCGAGCCGAACGTTCGTGGCCGCCGGTGACGACGGCACAATCTACACCAGCTCCGATGGGCGGTCAT
>JAPPPH010000096.1 GCA_028817635.1 Verrucomicrobiales bacterium
CTATATTTATATGATTAACTATAACAAACGCAACATGGGGTGGGTTTCTGCACTTGGCCAAGCGCTTGGCCAAGCCGGGATATTATTACTCATCCTTGTCATGGCCTCCGGTTGTCGCACGATGACCAAGCAACCGGGAGCGGTGATTGGGCCGTTTTATAAGCCAACAAACTATCATCTTGCCGGCGGGGAGATGCCGGTTGATATGCGTCGCGTGGCTCTACTGCCATTAACCTCTGCTCTCGATACGCGGGAGCATCAATCCGGGAGGGCGATCCTGCAGGAAACATTGCATACACAGGTCGCCCACGCCGGGTTGTTCGAGGTGGTAACCGTCCCGCCATCCAAGATGGAGGCGCTGACCGGCAAGCCGGCTTGGCGGATGATTGAGGAACTGCCGAATGACTTCATCGAGCGTATTATGAAGGAATATGACTGTCAGGGGGTGTTATTCAGCCACTTGTCGGTATACAAACCATATCCGCCTTTAAGTATCGGTTGGCGAATGGGGCTTGTGCACCTGAACTCGGAAAGTAACAATGGCACCGTGGTTTGGGAAATTGACGAAGTGTTCAACGCCGGTGAAAAGCAGGTCATTAATGCTGCGATTCGTAACGGTGTGAAAAACGGGTTATCTGACCCGGAGTTGGACTACGACTTTGGTTTACTCAACTCCCCCCGGCGATTCGGGCGTTATACGGCTGAGGAGGTTGTGTTGACCATGCAACGTCTTTTGAATCCAAAGAACGCAGGATACAACGATAGGGAACGTGTTCCCCACGATCCGGGTAGAGGCTTCTTTTACGGGCAAACAGCCGGCAACCGGAAGTAACTTTAAACCACAGGAATTATACCATGTCATCTATAGAAAGAGTAAATGATCCGCTTGGCCCTCAACAGGTTGAAAGTGGCAGTAAGCCGAAGGCTGCAACGGGTCAGTCAACTCGTTCGCCGTTGATTGCGAAGGATGTGCTTGATTTGAATTCGCATCGAATTAATGAAGCCGAACGTCAGGTTGAGGCGGAGTTTGCGGCTCGCAAGGCACGGGTGATGGCTCAGGAACAGGCTGGCCAATATGATCCCGATAAGGCCATGGACGATATTGCCAAGATGTTGGCCGAGGGATACGTTGAACATCGCTGATCGGTCGCGTACCAATAATACCTCTCCATTAGGATGAACCCCTACAATCGCCCCCAAGCCGGTGCTCCTGTGCCTTCCGCTGAGCCGGCCAATCCGTACGCCAAGGCAAATGCGTATAAGAGTACCTCAGTCAATACGTCGTCGCCGTCTGATCTGGTGCTTATGTTGTACGATGGAATCATCCGGTTCTTGAACAATGCGAAGGGTGGTTTTGGACTGGAGGATCCGGTTGAGTTTCACCAGGTGATCAACGGGAACATCCAGAAGGCCCAGGCGATCATCCGTGAATTGCGGTCGAGCCTGGACATGGACAAGGCGACGGAATTCGGTGAAACGATGGCCGGGTTATATGATTATTTTGACCGACGCTTGCAGGAGGCGAACATGGACAAAAAACCGGAGCCGATCGATGAAGTGATTGAGCGGGTGAAAACGATTCGTGATGCCTGGGATGAGATGACCCGCCGCGAGTTGAAAAACGTAAATGCCCCGGCCGAGGGAGGGGCGACTTCCGAGGTGGGGACACTGGACGTATCCGGATAAGAATGGACACGAAAGGGGAATTGTTAAAATTGCTGGATCGGCTTCGGGCGTTGACTGGGGAGGAGACGCAGGCGATAGGGGGCAAGGATTTCGATCGTGTTGATGCCGTCCAGGAGGAAAAAGCGGTGGTTCGTTCTGCGATCCTGAAGCTGGAGGCACCGGCCACGGAGGGAAGATCCCGTTTTGCAGATGACCCCGAGGTGCAGCAGGCCGTAGGCCGGATCATGGAGATGGATCGATCAAACAGCACGCATTTGAGTCGGGAAATGGCGTCATTGAAGGCGGAGGCGGAGGAGCAGACTCGTACCAGCAAGACGTTGCGCCGTGTTCACGGAGCGTATGCCCAGCGTCAGGCATCTGCGAACTGGCAGGTGGTTACCTGATTTTCTGTTGAATAATTGAGATGCGAAGCCGGTCTGTTGAGGCCGGCTTTTCGTATGCTTGGCCAAGCGTTGTGTTCAACCTGTGGGGAACTTGTGAATAAGTCCCCGTGGACATGGCTAGCTGAACGGTCTTTACTTTCCTTTTGTTCCGGGTCGTTCCGCTTGGCCGTGGGGATTTGATGTTCATGGCGCTTTTTAAGGCGGGCCGTTTATCCCAACCGATTTTTTTACCAATATGAATCAAATCAGATTGCTCAATTGTCTATTGCTTATCGTTTTGTATCCGCTTGGCCAAGCGCTTGGCCAAGACGCGGAAAAGGAGGTGCCGCCGACAGCGCCGGTCGAGGAGGCGGCACCCAAGACCGATGCCAACGCAGGGGACAAGGATCCAGTCGGTGAAGCGGCGGAGGAACGCAACATTCGGATTCAATTTGAGGGAGTGCCGTATTCGGATGCACTCCAGCGGTTTTCCCAGATGGCCAACAAGCCCCTGATCATTGAATCTCCGGTGCAGGGTACGCTGACATTCTATGACCCGCAGCCTTACACATACCAAGAGGCGCTGGATGTGTTGAACGTGATCCTCTCGATGAAGGGTGTGGCGCTGGTGGAGACCGGTCGCTATCTACAGTTGTCCAAGCTAGAGAATATAAAGAAGCTGCCGCTCAAGGTTATACGGGGGGGGGATGCTTCTGGCGATGTGCGTCCGGGGCAGATAGTTACTGTGGTCGTACAGTTGCAGCATCTGGATGCGGCTGAGGTTTCTGCTGCGGCTTCTTCACTCCTATCAAATGCGGGTTCTATTGCGCCGATGACCCAAGGCAAAGGGCTAATTATCACGGACCGCCTAGAGAGTATAAAGCGAGTTCAAAATTTATTATCTGAGATTGATATTGGGGCGGATGCTGAGCGAGTCATGAAAACTCACTTGCTTAAACATTCCTCGGGTTTGGTCGTGGCAGAGTTGATCAATAAGACATTTGGCAAAGCATCTGCACCCAAGCGCTTAAAATACAATGATAAAACCAAGCGGTACGATTCGTTTGATCCTGAACCGTCAACCTATGTGACGGCAGTATATGATGAGGCGTCACGAACTATGGTGTTGTTTGGACCAACTGAACAGGTTGATTTGGCCAGTGATTTACTTTTGCAGTTCGAAGTAGGTGACGGTAGGGCTGGTGAGGTAAAGATTTTTCTCCCAAGCAAGGTGGATGCCGATGACCTTGCGGAAATGATTCGCGATGGAGTTGAGGGTGTTGCGGGAAAGGGCGAACCATCAGAGACGGCAAAGTTGAAGGCTAGAATCATTGTTGATGAAAAATTTAATCGTATTATTGCGACAGCCCCAGTATCCGGCCAGCTCGAATTAATCGAGAATTTTGTTTTGCAGGTTGATGGTTCTACTGCAGTTGGGGGTTCACGTACAGCCAGTGCTTCAATCAATGTTACGCGAGTCTACAGAATAAAGACACTCGATCTGGATACGGTACGCAGTGCAGTGGAAAATGCGACATCCGAGATTTACCCTTCGGGCGAAACCAAGCCGCGGTTATCCATCTCGGTGGACACGACAACCCGCAGCCTGATTGTAACCGGTTCACCTGGAGACGTGGGGACCGCAGAGGCGATCGTCCGGCAACTTGAGGCCGGCCTCAAGGAACCGCTGGCTGAACCTCGCACGACCTCGATGCTAACGTTGGCGAACCACAAGGTAGATCGCATCTACCGCAATATTGAGTCGCTGGTGAATGAGCGCATGAATGAAGTGCCTTTCAAGGAACAGCCCCGCCCCCGGCTGATTCCAGATCGTGAAAATAACCGGGTAATCGTGACGGCTAATGCCGGGCAGCATGTGATCGTGGCAGATGTCGTGAAGTCTCTTGACGTTTTGCCTGCCACCCCGGAGCGTACAATGCGCTTTGTCAATCTTGAGGGTGCGGACGCCCGCAAGCTGAAACCCTTAATTGAGCGTTTGTTTGAAAACGACAAGCCAAGCGAGGGCCCCACTCCGCAGGTGGTCGAGGACACGGGCGGCAAGCGGTTCGTCGTTCTATCTACCAAGGCTCAACATGAGCGTATCTTGGCATTCCTTCAGGAGTACAGGGACAGCAGCGGGTTGGTAATTGAGCGTGAAATACGATCCATAAGCCTTCCTCGTCGCGAGCCGGGCAAGTTCAACGAGATGGTGCAGTCGATTCAAAAACTGCTCGACCAGCGGATGCAGGAGGCCAATTTTTCGCGGATGCCCAGGCCGTTGATTCTGCCGGACGAGCCGGGCAGCCGTTTGGTGCTGACAGCGACGGAGGAGCAGTTCGAGGTGATTGACCAGATTGTGGAAACGGTGACGGCGACCCCGACTCCGGCCAAGCGCGAGATGCGGGTGGTGCGGTTGAAGGATCGCAACGGTCTTGAACTGGCCGAATTAGCCAAGCGGTTGTTCGACAATCAGGTTTCGCCTGACGGATCGCGTCCGCAGATCTTTGCTGACAAGGACGGTACGCGCTTGGTTGTCGTTGGCACGGAGGCGGAGTTTGAGCAGGTCGAAGTCTTTGCCCGGGATTTTAACGAGGGTCGTGAGGACCTCGGGCCGCACCAGTTCAAATTCGTTGAAGTTCCGCTTGGCCAAGCGGACGAGGTCGTGAAGTCGATCGGCAAGCTGTATCAGGATCAGTTGCGCGACAACCCATCGAGGCAGGCCAACGCAGCGACCATCCTTGCCGATTCCGAGAATGACCGTGTCATCATCAGCGGCCCGCAAAAGGAAGTGGGCCGGGTTGAGGGCCTGGTGCGGATGCTCGGTCCGGCCAAGGGCGATACCGGTGGCCAAAAGGTCACCCAGGTTGTTCGACTGAATTCGGCCAACGCCCAAAACATGTCCGGGTTGATCGAGAAAAGTTTCAACACCGGCCCCAACCGCGGGAAGTTGAATCTGCTGGTCGACGAGTTGAGCAACAGCCTGATACTGAGCGGAGCCGAGAGATCCGTGGCCGCCGCCGAGGTGGTGGTGCGTCAATTGGACACGAACAATCGTCAACAACCGCTCGAGTTGCGCATACTGGAATTACGAGCCGGAGAGGCAGCCAAGGTCGGGCCGCTGGTGGAGGAACTGTTCACCGCACTGATGAAGGATCGGCACGGGAACAACTATAAGTCGCGCACAACTATTACGGTGGATGAAAACGCGAACCGAATCATTATTACCGGTAGCAAGGAAGAGATTGACGAGATCGATCGTCTGGTGAAGCAGTTGGATTCCACCACTCGCCAGTCTGCGGGCAACCGGATTTTCAAAATACAGGCGGCGGATGCCAAGACGATCGCCGATATCATCAACAAGACCTTCGTCACGAAGGATTACCGTGGGCGGGAACAACGACGCGTGAGCGTTGCCTCGGATGAAGCCAGCAACCTATTGATCGTTGCCGGTAAGCCGGAGGATCTACAGGCGGTTGGCATGATCGTCGAGCAGTTGGATGTCGGTAACCCGAATGTGGCCAAGGAGATCAAGGTAATCGAATTGCCGGACGATGAAGGTGAGGAACTATCCAAGCTGGCGTCCCGCGTTTGGGGCGCGCAGATGCGTGGCGTGGAGGGAGTGAACAACGTGAGTTTCAACCACGAACCCAGCGGCA
Organism: Verrucomicrobiales bacterium; assembly: GCA_028817635.1. GTDB lineage: Bacteria > Verrucomicrobiota > Verrucomicrobiia > Limisphaerales > UBA1096 > UBA1096. The sequence goes on from JAPPPH010000096.1 coordinate 5,705, forward strand.
AACGGCTCATCATCGTTTCTCCTGCAGAGATGATGAAAAAGGCTGAGGCAGTGGTGAATGGTCTTCTGGTCGCGCCCGAGGCATCTGAGAGGGAGGTGGCCGTGGTCGATTTGGCCCAGGGCAGCGCGGCAACCCTCGTTCCGGTACTGACCAACGCGTACGCAGCCAAGGTCGAGGGGTTGCCCGGTTCACCGGCAACGATTTTGCCCGGGGCAACGGACAAGCAGGTCGTGGTGATGGGAACCTCGGTTCAAATTGCCGAGATCCGAAAAATGGTTTCTGAGTTGGAAGCGCCTCCCAGCACGCCGAAGGATCGTGTCTCGCGCGTTATCAAACTGGGAGACGCCGCCGAGGTGGAGCGGTTGCAGCCCTTGGTTGAACAGGTTTACTTGGATCGCTTCAAGGGAAGCGTTGAATTCCCGGCCGATGCACAAATCATAGCCGACCCCGCTGCCCTTTCACTGGTTGTGAGCGGTCGAAGCGAGCACGTGAAGGCAATCGAGGAAATCGTTTCCGAGTTGAGATTGAAAACCAAGCAGCCTCGCCCGCGCATCACCCGCATTTACGATCTTAAAAACGCGCAGGCGGCCACATTGGCGACTACGGTTACCCAGCTATACACGGAAAAACTGAAGGACCAACCGGGGGCCAATCCCGATCAGGTATTGGTGCTGCCGGATGCCACGTCAAATCGACTGATCGTCATGGCCCCGGATGATGAGTTTGACACACTTGAAGACCTGATACAGCAGGTGGATCAAATCGGTCAACAAACGGCCGGAACACGAATCTTCAAGTTGCAGGCAAACGACCCGGCGCAGGTCGCGACGATCCTCTCGAGTGCCATCACCGGCATTAGCGCGGTGCCGGATCCGAAGAGCAACACTCTGGTGGTCTCCGGCGAACCGGAGGATTTGCAGGCGGCCTCGGTGATCATCGAGCAATTGGACAACCTGACCGACAAACCGGATCGAGCCGTGCAGGTTTTTACCATGGTAAACTCACCGGCAGACACGGCGGCGGTTCAAGCCAAGGAAGTTTATCTCGACCAGATGAAGGGCAAAACCGAATTGGGCGACGCAGATGCGATGGTCATGGCCGATGCCGGAGGGAACCGCCTGATCGTCACGGCGAACATCCGACAACTGCCTTTGATTAAGGAGATCATAACCACGCTGGATGAGGCAACAGCCAGCGAAGATCGAGAGATGAAAGTGCTCACCCTCAAAAACGGTTCCGCTGCCTCGGTGATGAGCGTGATCGCCAACGTGTTGGCGACTGAGTTGGAGCGTACCGATGCGGCACAAAAGTTAACCGTGACCGCCTCGGCGGACGACCGGTCGTTGGTGGTCTCAGGCCAAGCGCAGGACTTGGCCAAGGTGGTTGAGCTAGTTGCGACGCTGGATGCCCCGACGTTCACCGGGGAGGTTGAGGTACGATCCTACCGACTGCCGGAGGGGGACACGGACGACTTGGCTCAGGCGTTGAATAATATTTTCGAGAAACCAAGCGGCTTGGGCGGGGGAGGCATTCAGCCGAGGTTTGAGGCTGATGACGACACCCGGCATCTGCTGGTCGCAGCCACGGAGGATCAGTTTGTTCGTATCGAGAAGTTGATCGAAGATTTTCAAGCTGCCGCAGAGGTGACGCATGGTATCAAGACCTTCCGCTTGGCCAAGGGCAAGTCCGATGAGATTGCCAAGGTCCTGCGGGAGATGCTGGGTGCCGAGGATTCGTCGTCGAGCAGTAGTAGTTATCGAAGTAGTAGTTACTACCGTTCACGCTATAGTCGAAGTTCCTCCTCACAACCAGCCAAGGCCAAGGTAACTTCCGCAGAAGCAATCAATGCTGTCATAGTGCAGGGCACACCATCGCAGTTGGCTACAGCGGAGGAACTGGTGCAGACGCTCGAGAAGATGGAACGACCGGAGGCCTCGGTTATGGAGGTCGTTCATCTGGAAAAAGCAGAGGCTGCCTCTGTGGCGGACGCCGTCAACCGAGCTCTTCAAGGAGGGGAGCGTACATATCGAAGTTCTTCCTCTCGAAG
>JAPPPH010000329.1 GCA_028817635.1 Verrucomicrobiales bacterium
TCGCCCGGTGACCGTCAGAAAAATTCAACCCTTCTTATTTGGACAACAATGAGGATTCTCCCCAACAATATGCGTTCGTTTGCGCCTGCTTTAATCATCGCGATTGGCCTGTGTCTGCCGGCGCTTGGCCAAGCGCAGCCGTCCTTCGCGAACACACTTCAATTCTGGAACAAGCCGGAGTTCGTTAACAAATTCATGGCGACATACGGCGTGAAATCCGAGGTTGAACCGAAGATCAGCGCAGATGAGAATGACCTATTTGAAAAGTTGATCCCATTGATCCAGTCCAACCCAAACCAGGCGATTGCCACGCTTGTTGCGGAGATCACACCAGAATCCAGTGCCGCCCTCGAGTTTACTCTTGGCAATCTTTACGTGCAGTCCAATGACTACCCAAGGGCCATCGTGCAGTACCGGGCTGCAATCAAAAAATTTCCTGATTTTCAGCGTGCCCACATGAACCTTGGGGTGGTGTTGATACAGAATAATCAGCATGCGGAAGCGCAAAAAGAACTGGCGCGCACCCTCGAGTTGGGTGGCGAGGATGGAAACATTTACGGGTTGCTTGGTTATTGCCATTTGATCGGCGAAAATTTTCTCTCTGCCGAGGCGGCCTATCGGAAGGCTCTTTTGTTTTCCCCGGATAAGAATGATTGGAAACTGGGTTTGGCACAGTGCCAATTGCAACAACACAAGTACGGGGAGAGTGTGGCGTTGTTCGGGGAGATGATTCAAAAGAATCCGGATAACGCGGATTACTGGCTTCATCAGGCAAACGGTTACCTTGGCTTGGCGGAATCACAGAAAGCGGCGACCAACTACGAGATCGTCCGGCGGATGGGCAAGGCTGACTCAAAGGTGTTGAACCAGTTGGGGGATATTTATGTCAACGAAGGCACATACAAATTGGCCTACGATGCCTACCGGGAAGCTGTGACACTCGACAAGGCCAATGAAACTGCTCCGCCAATTCGTGCTGTGGATATTTTAATTTCCGTGGGTGAATACGACCATGCCTCGGCTTTGCTGGAGAATATTCGTGAGATTCGGAAAAGCGAATTCGGTGAAGAGGATCGCCTGAAGGTGTTGCAACTGGAGGCTCGATTGCTCCTTGCGAAGGGAGAGGAGGCCAAGGCGATCACAGCCCTTGAGCAGATCGTCGAAAAAGATCCGCTCGACGGCGAGTCCCTGTTAATTCTGGCAGACTATTACGGCCGGAACGACAAGCCGGAGGAGGCGGGGTTGTATTTTCAACGTGCCGAACAGATTGATGACTTCGAGGTGCGTGCCAAGATCGCCCACGCCCAGTTTCATGTGTCGCGGAGCGCTTATGCCAAGGCGGTGCCGTTGCTGAAGTCCGCTCAATCCAAGCGCCCCCGCGATAGTGTGCAGCGTTACTTGAATCAGGTTGAAAAACTGGCCCGCCTGACAGCCAACTAACAAGGCTACCCTCGGATTCAAAAACGCTTGGGTGGACTGGTTGCCCGCCGTAGAGTGGCCCTTCAACATGGGCAAAGTCCGTCTCCTTTCAGAAACCGTTTCCAACCAGATCGCTGCCGGTGAGGTGGTCGAGCGTCCGGCCAGTGTGGTCAAGGAACTGGTTGAAAACGCGCTGGACGCCGGGGCGACACGAATCTCGGTGGAGATTCAAGCCGGTGGCAGAAGCCTGATTCGTGTGGCCGATAACGGCGTCGGGATGAACCGGGATGATGCCCTCCTTTGCCTGGAACGCCACGCGACCAGCAAAATTCAATCCGCTGAGGATTTGTCGTCAATTGATACGATGGGATTTCGAGGCGAGGCCATTCCCAGTATCGCAAGTGTCGGGCGCATGGTGCTGACGACTCTTTCCCAAGATGATGAATCCGGCGAAGGTACCCGAATCGAAATTCACGGAGGCAAGATACGGCAGGTTGAATCCGCTGGTCATGCCGTGGGAACCACGATTGAAATCCGTTCTTTATTCTACAATCTACCTGCCCGCCGTAAATTTCTGAGGACGCCGGAAACCGAGCGCAGCCACATCCAGCATTTCCTGACACTCGCGGCGTTGGCGCATCCCACGGTGGGGTTCGTGTTTACGCAGGATCAACGCCGTGTCTGGGAACTGCCGCCGTGTCTGGTCGATGAAACGACTGAATCGCAAATCACTGCGGTTCGTGAACGGATGGCCACACTTCATGGGGAGGGCATGAGCCTTTTGGATGTTGATTGCAGCGGAGAGTATCGCGTGGCCCGCGCATTGCCGGATAATCCGGAGGAGGGCATGGTGTGGGACGAGAATACCACTGTTCGTGTTTGGGGTTTGATCGGCGCCCCCGGCGTGTCACGTTCGACCCGGGCCAATCAACATCTGTTTGTCAATCGCAGGCCGGTTGAAAACAAGAGCCTTAATCGGGCGTTGATGGAGGGCTATCATACGGCGTTGATGAAGGGACAATTTCCGGTTTGCTGTCTTTTTCTCGAGATCGATCCCGGCGAGGTGGACGTCAACATCCACCCGGCCAAGCGCGAGGTGAAATTCCATCACGAACGGGATGTGCGCCGCATCCTGACCCGTGCCGTGCAGGAGACACTTCTTGAATTTCACCGACCAAAAATGGAGCAACAACCGCTTGGCCAAGCGGAAGCAAGTGGAGCGGGAACCGAGTCTGTCGAGACGATCGATGCGGTGCCTGCAGCGCGACAAACCCAGCCAGAGCGACGACCAGTCCAACCGGAACTGGGGGAGCTCGACTCGATTGCCGCGCTTGGCCAAGGGCGTGAAGGGGAGCAAGTGCTGGACGGTCAACCGAGCCGCGAAACTCCTTCTGTGCGGCCCTTGACGCCAGCGCTTGGCCAAGTGGAGAGTCAGCCGGTTCCGCTATTGCGAGTTCCCCTTCGGTTGCTTGGTGTGGTTGGGAAACTCTACGTCGTACTCGAATCCGACAAGGGGCTGGTGCTCATGGATCAACACGCCGCCCACGAGCGTGTTTTGTACGAGCAGATGCTTCGTCGAATGGAGTCCGACGGGAGGGCGGCTTCACAAAAACTGCTGTTGCCAGAGACGGTCGAATTGCCGCCGAAAGACGCCAAGTTTCTCGAGACCACACTTGAGACACTAAACCGCCTTGGGGTTGGGTTGAGCGGGTTCGGGGAGCGCACGTTTATGCTCGATGCGCTACCGCCATTCGTGAAGGCAGCGGATTCCCGTAAATTTGTATTGGAATTGGTGGACAAATTACAGGCAGCGGGCGAGGGGGTGAATGCCTTGCGCTTGGGCGAAGACGTGATCGCCAAGACGGTCTGCCGCCATGCCGTGAAGGCCAACGATTCTCTCCGGGAGGAGGAGTTGCAGGGTTTAGTTGACGATCTCCGTCGTTGCGAGATGCCGTACACCTGCCCGCACGGACGCCCCACGCTCATCGAAATGAGCTATCCCGATTTGGAGAAAAAATTCGGGCGGATCCAGTAGGTAGGGGTTGGGTTTACCCCGGACTCGCGGACTCTTCCCTCCAAATTCGACCCAGATTTAAGGTGGAGAGACGACCCTGCGAGTCCGAGAACGCACCGAATGTCGCGCTTGGCCAAGCGGGTTACTTGACAGCCATCTTGAGCAAGAACTCGATGTTGTTGTCGGTCTGCTTGAGTTTGTTGAGCAGCAGGTCCATCGCCTCGACCGGAGGGACGCCAGTGAGGGCACGTCGGAGATTGACGATGCGTGGCAATTCCTGCTCGTGGTAAAGCAGTTCCTCTTTGCGCGTGCCGGACAGCTCCACGTTGATGGAGGGGAAAATGCGGCGATCGACAAGCGAACGATCGAGATGCACCTCCATGTTGCCGGTGCCCTTGAACTCCTCAAAAATGACTTCGTCCATACGAGAGCCGGTATCGACCAACGCCGTGGCACAGATGGTGAGTGAGCCGCCTTCCTCGACGTTACGGGCGGCACCGAAAAAGCGCTTGGGCTTGTGCAGGGCATTGGCGTCCACACCGCCGGAGAGAATTTTGCCGGAATGGGGTTGGACAGTGTTGTAGGCGCGCGCCAAACGGGTAATGGAGTCGAGTAGGATCATCACATCCTTCTTGTGCTCAACCATGCGCTTGGCCTTCTCGATGACCATCTCGGCCACCTGCACGTGGCGCTCGGGCGGTTCGTCAAACGTGGAACTGATGACCTCGGCTGCATCGCAGTTTCGGATCATGTCGGTGACTTCCTCCGGTCGCTCGTCGATCAGCAGGATAAACAGGTAAACCTCCGGGTTGTTTTTGATGATAGCATTGGCGAGGTTTTGCATGAGGACCGTTTTGCCGGTGCGCGGCGGCGCCACGATCAGTCCGCGCGTGCCCTTGCCGATTGGGCAGACAAGATCCATCACGCGCGTTGAGTACTCGGTGGGGTCGTTCTCCAGAAAAAATCGTTCCTCAGGGAATAGCGGTGTAAGGTTGTCGAAATGAATCTTGTCCTTGGCCTTTTCCGGTTCCTCGTGGCCGACTGAGGAGACCTTGACCAGTGCGAAGAATCGCTCCTTGTCCTTGGGGCGGCGAATTTCGCCGGAGATAATGTCGCCGGTTTGTAGGTCGAAGCGCCGGATCTGTGACGGGGAAACGTAGACATCCTCGGGGCAGGGCAGGTAGTTGAAACTCTGTGAACGAAGAAATCCGAACCCTTCTGGCAAAATCTCAAGCACACCCTCGGTGTAGAGCACGCCGGTTTTTTCGGCGTTGCGCTGGAGGATTTGAAAAATTAGTTCATGTTTCTGGAGCGAGCCGTAATTGGGAATCTCCAGTTCCTTGGCCATCTCGTTGAGTTCAGGCATCTCGAGTGCCTGTAGCTGGCTCATGTTGACGGTTTCACCGTCACCACTGGGTTCATCAGCCAATTCCATGTCTTCAATATCCTCGATGGACGGTACCGGCGGAGTCTTGTCTCCGTAGGCGCGCAGATACTTATTCCGAACTGCTGCCGCCTCGGTGGCCGCCAATCCGGTGGATTTTTTCTTTCGTGATCCTTTTTTCTTACGACTCGTGTTTTTCATCAGCTCAACACCATGGGTGCTAAAATTCGGGAGAGATACGCCCTGCGTCTCCGCTACAAAGGGAATAATCCAATTGGAAAAAAAACCGCTCCTTTACGGGAGGTATTAGTCGAACCGTCGGGTAGGCAGCTCGAGGCTAACTCAATAGGGCAAGGGGAATCTCGCAGTCAGTTGCCCCACACGCTGCCGAACCTGTTCCTGTTTGTCAACATTTTTTATGTCGAGCAACACCTCGCTGATCATGTCGGCAATGTCGGCCATCTCGGCCTCGCCCATGCCTCGTGTGGTCACAGCCGGACTTCCGATGCGTATCCCGCTGGCTTGGAACGGTGAACGCGTCTCAAACGGGATGGTGTTCTTGTTGACGGTGATGCCGGCTTCGTCGAGTGCAGCCTGACATTCCTTGCCGGTCATGTCCCGGGAGCCGACGTCTACCAGCATCAAGTGGTTGTCCGTCCCGCCGCTGACGAGGCGAAATCCGTTCTTCGCCAGGCCGTTAGCCAAGGCTGCGGCGTTGGTTACGACCTGCGTCTGGTACTGCTTGAACTCCGGCTGCAATGCTTCCCGGAGGCAGACCGCCTTGGCCGCGATGACGTGCATCAGAGGGCCGCCTTGAATACCGGGGAAGGTTTGGGAATCGATCTGTTTTTTGTGTTCTTCGCCGCACAGGATCAATCCGCCTCGAGGGCCGCGCAGTGTCTTGTGCGTGGTGGTCGTGACGAATTGTGCGTGGCCCACCGGGCTGGGATGCTGGCCGGTGGCGACCAGACCTGCAATGTGGGCGATGTCTGCGAGCAGCAGTGCACCAACCTCACGCGCAATCTGTCCCATGCGTTCGAAATCGATCGTCCGGGGATAGGCGCTTGCTCCGACGGTAATCATCGCCGGTTTTTCCTCGGCCGCGACCTTGGCGAGGTTGTCGTAGTCAATCTGCTCGGTTTCGGGATTTACCCCGTAGTGGATAACCTCGTAAAAACGGCCTGAAAAATTGGCCTTGTTGCCGTGGGTCAAGTGTCCTCCGTGGGACAAATCCATAGTCAAAATTTTGTCGCCCGGTTGCAGCGTGGAAAAGTAAACCGCCATGTTGGCTCCGCTGCCGGAGTGTGGTTGCACGTTAGCGTGTTCGGCTCCGAACAACTTTTTGGCCCTCTCAATGGCCAGTTCCTCTGCAACATCCACAAATTCGCAACCGCCATACCAGCGCTTGGCCGGATAGCCTTCGGCGTATTTGTTGGTAAGGGTGGATCCCTGCACCTCCATCACCGCTGGGCTGGTAAAGTTTTCGCTGGCGATCAGCTCGATGTTTTCCTGCTGCCGGGTGGTCTCTTGGTTGATGACCTGGGCAATCTCGGGGTCGACGGAAGACAGTCGGTGCTCCGCACTGCCGGGTTCCACCTTGTCGACCCGGCGCTCATGGCGTCCGCCGGCTTCAAACTGGGTCTCGACGAACTTGTCGAGAATACGCTTGGCCAAGTTTTCGTCCATGCCGTTAACCCCGATGCAGAGCACGTTGGCGTTGTTGTGCAGGCGTGCGCTGACTGCGGTGGCCTCGTCGGCGACCAGCGCCGCCCGGATGCTGGGCGTCTTGTTAGCGGCAATGCTCATGCCCACGCCGGTAGTGCAAAGCAGCATGCCCAACCGGCATTGGCGGGAGGCCACCGAGGCGGCGACTTCCTGAGCGTAGTCCGGGTAGTCCGTACGATCCTCAGAGTCACACCCAAAATCGGCGACCGGGATGCCTTTTTCCTCGAGGTAATGAATGAGGACCTTCTTGAGTTTGTACCCGGCATGATCGGAGCCGAACGCGATTTCCACCACCGGTTGCGCTTGGCCAACCGCTGTCCCTTTGTTTTGTTTGATTGAGTTCAACAGTGAGTCGATTCCTTCCCGAATTTGGTCCCTGCAAAGGCAGTAAATCTCGTAGGAGCCGCCGATCGGATCGGCGATCTCGCGTTCATGGAGGGGGAGTGATTCGTCGAATTCCCGCAACATGAACGTTTTGTCGGCGGCCTGAGGGTACATGAGGTTCACCATCTCCACGTGACCTTGCGTCATGCCGATGATCATGTCGGCCTCGGCGGCCAGTTCGGCGGTCAGCATTTGGCTGCGTTGCGAGGTGATATCGATCCCCAGATCCTGCATGGCCCGCACGGAGTTTTCCGATGGAGGTTGGCCGTCCTGTGCGCCTACACCGGCCGATTTCACGGCGAAATCGGCGTCATTTTTCTCGACCAGATCATGAAACAGGCCCTCAGCCATCGGGCTGCGGCAGACGTTTCCGGTGCAGATGAACAGGATGGTATGCGCCATACAAGAGGCGGGATAGACTGCGTTTTTAAAGGCCAACCGTCAACGGCAGAGGCGCTTGGCTTGTAAAAAAATGCACCCAACCATTTGGTTCGGTGGATCTCACGCAGAGGCGCGGAGGCGCGGAGGCGCGGAGAGTTCAACCAAGGCGCAGGGAGGATTTTGAGGTCGGTTGAATATCGAATATCGAGCAAGGAATGTCGATTTTTGAATCCCCATCCGGTCCTTGTGAGCACCGGTCCGGCATCGACTCAATTTAGTCTATCAAAAATTAACTCCCTCTCTCTGGACAGGGAGAGGGCCGGGGAGAGGGTCGATAATCAGTTTGAGAACTTGAAACTACCGGCCCCCTCATCCGGCCTTCGGCCACCTTCTCCCCCGCGGGGGAGAAGTAATCAAGTTTCAGAGCTTGGCCAAGCGCTTGGT
>JAPPPH010000383.1 GCA_028817635.1 Verrucomicrobiales bacterium
TCCTCGTCACATTGGTGGCGCTGAATCTCTTTGGACTGTTCGAGGTCACGCTGGGTTCAGTGGGTGTGGCGGCCGGTTCGGTTGCATCGAAAGAGGGGGCAGGTGGCGCTTTTTTCAACGGCGTGCTGGCGACGATTTTGGCGACGCCCTGCACAGCACCATTTTTGGCCCCGGCGTTGGGCTTCGCATTTTTGCAATCAAGCGGGGTGATTGTGATGATGTTTGTCGCTGTGGCAGTGGGGCTTGCGCTGCCGTATGTCGTCCTCAGTTGGAATCCGAAGTGGCTTCGTTTATTACCGAAGCCGGGGCCGTGGATGGAAAAGTTCAAAATTGCCATGGGATTCCCGATGCTCGGGACGGCGATGTGGCTTTTCATGCTGACCTATGAATATTACGGCGACCGGATTTTGTGGTTTGGGATTTTTCTAACCCTGCTGGCGATGGCGGTCTGGATTTTTGGCGAGTTTTTTCAGCGTGGCACACGACGCAAAGGGCTTGCGCTGGCGATGGCGGGATTGATGACGTTGGGTGGTGTGGTGTTCGGATTGGAAGGGCAGTTGCAGTGGCGTAACCCAATCGACCCGAATTCAAAGTCAGCCGGCGTGGTGCAGGATTTCCCCGGGGGGATCGAGTGGCACACATGGTCACCCGAGGCGGTTGCCGCGGCACGGGAAAATGGCCAGCCGGTGCTGGTTGATTTCACAGCCAAGTGGTGTGTGACCTGCATCGCCAACAAAAAAACCAGCATCGACATTGAGTCCGTCCGGGCCGTAATGACGGAGAAGAATGTAAAGGCGTTCCGCGCCGACTACACGAGACGACCGGACTACATCACTCACGAGTTGAACAGGTGGAACCGGGCAGGGGTTCCGTTGGTGCTGGTGTTTTCGCCGGAAACGGGTCAGCAGGCACAGGTGCTGCCCGAGGTGCTCACGCCGGGCATTGTGTTGGACGCGCTAAAGAAGGCTGCCGGTTGACCTTTGGCCAAGCGCTTGGCCAAGCGGGTTAGTTGCCTTGAGCGACCGTACCGATCAATCGCACGGCGATCACGACGGCAAGCAGCAGCAACAGGATGCCGGAGACTTGGGAAAAGTTTACGAGTGTCTTGTCCGAGAAACGGTTGCGAACGCGGGCGCTGCCGATACAAAGCAGGGTGAACCAGGCGCCGATGCCAAGGCCGGCACCTCCGGCGCAGGCCATGCGGCTTTGCCAGGCCGGTTGCAGCGTGCCGTTGGCCAAGAGCACGGCGGCGATCATGATCCAGAATAGGAGGACGTTGGGATTGACCAGAACACGAACGAAGCCGGTCCAAAATGCCGTGTGCGGGTGGAGTCGCTGCTCGACGACCTTGGCGCGTTTGCCTTGAACGGCAACCGTGTTTGTCATCAGGTATTTCACACCGAAAAAGCTGACGGCCAGCAGGCTGATCAGTTCGACTGTTGCCCGGAGTATCTTGTGGTCAAATAAATTTGCGAATCCACCGAACGCGATGATGCAGTAGATCAACTCCATGATCAGTGCCCCGGCTGACATGATGAACGCACGCTTGCGGCCGGAGTGGATTCCCTCCTCCATGATCGCGACGTTTACCGGCCCGACAGGCACGGCGCAAATGAAGCCGGTCAGTGCCCCGGCGCCAATCGCCATGGCGTACTGGTCGGGTGTCACTGTGTGGTTCCTTCCGGACTATTCCTCGTCAAAGTCTTCCTCTTCAATTTCCCTCCTTAATTTCCGAGATAATCTGGGTCGGATGAATCCGTACACGAGGTACGAGGTGAAAATCACCGGCAACACGACCGGAACGATGTATTCCCAAAGCACCACAAGGCAGGCCACTCCGGTCACGACAACGACGAACTTGGTGAACGGCCTGCGTGTTCGGAAGTCGAGTTTTTTGAACGCCGGGTATTTTACCTCGCTGACCATCATCACCGAGAGGAACACGAGCACCGAGAGCAGCACCCAGCGCCACACGGTGTCGGTCATTTCCTTACCCTCGAGCCAAATAAAAAAAATGGTCAACGATGCGACCAGCGCCGCCGAGGCGGGGATTGGGAAGCCCAGAAATTCCTTGTTGTTGCCTGTGTTCGGCATCGCGGCGAGGCAGTTGTAGCGGGCGAGTCGGAGGGCGCCACAAAGCAGGTAGACGGAGGCGACCACCAGCCCCAGTCGCTCGAATTCGTGGAGGATCACCCGCTGCATCAAAAACGCCGGCGCGGCACCAAAGGAGATGATATCGGCCAGCGAATCGAATTGAAGACCGAACGGGCTCTCCTTGCCAATGAGTCGCGCGATCCGGCCGTCGAGTCCGTCGAAAACAAATGCACCCAAAATCAACCAAAGCGCCGGCATGATCGTTTCCGCATCGAATGACGTCTCCGTACCCACAGGTGGAGTGACCTTGACGATGTACCATAGCGCGAGAAATCCGCACAACAAGTTACCGGCCGTCATCAGGTTTGGCAGGAAGTATATCCGAAGCCGTTCCCCATTGTTGTTGGGTTCCTGATTTGTTGCTGTTGGGTCGTTGCTCAAAATAATGCGCGCCGGCGCGTGATTACTGGATTGTGCGCCCGGTTAAAAGCCGAATCACGAGGTTGCCGCACCTTCGTTTCCATCGTTGGCATGGACTCGGTCGACCCAGACATAGCGGAACATCAGCGTCCGTAGTGCCGCCGTCAGTGGAATGGCCAACACGCCACCGACGATTCCGCCGAGTAGTGTTGTTCCAATCATGATCGCGACGATGATCGTAAGCGGGTGCAGGCCCACTCGATCACCGATAATCTTCGGGGAGATGAACAGCCCCTCCATTGCTTGTACTGCCGCAAACCAAACCAGAATCAGGATCGGTTTCAGCCATCCGTCATCCGGCACAAACTGTACCATCGAGAGTATGAATGCCGGGATGATACTCAGCGCGACGCCAAGGTAGGGTATGATCCCGAGTAGGCCTGCCATGACGCCAAGGAGAATGGCGTAATCCAATCCCAGCGCGAGGAAACCCACGGTCAGGAGCGCACCGACACACATCGCGACGAGCACCTGACTACGGAAGAATACGATCAGGCAGTCGTTGATCGCGTGCAGTACGAACACGATCTCGTCCTTGACCGTTGACTCGCGCACCGGCAGGTAATCCGTCCAGTTACGCTTGATACTGCGTTTCTCCAGCAGGAAATAAAAAACGTAGACCGGTACCAGAGCGAGACCGGCAAGGAAGCCGAACAGCGAAGACACTTTTTTCAATTGCTCAAGCAGCCATGCGGAAATCTTGGAGACAGCGCTGACTGTGAACTCCCGTGCCTTTTCGTTCGTTAAACCAACGCTCTGCACCCACTCCTTCGAGGTCTCGAACCAGACTGTGCTGGGCGGGGTGTTGGTGGACGTACTCGGTGCGCCCGTTTGCATCAGGGTGGTGACTTTTTCCTGAAACACCTTGGCTTTTTTCGGGAACTCCGTCGTGAGTTTACTCGCCTGACCGATCAACGCCGGCACCACCGAGGCCACCAATCCACCCACGAGCAGGAGCGCAATCGTAAAGACGAGGATGATCGCGCTTTGGCGTCGCATGCCGCGTTTTCTGTGAAACCAATCGACGAGAGGATCGAGCAGGTAGGCGACGATGCCGGCGATCGCCAGAGGCACGAGCACCGACGACAGGGTGTTCACCACCCACGCTACGCCGAGCAGCAGCAGCGCGATGAGCGCTAGCAGAATTCCAACCGCCAAAGCCGTGACCGAGGTCCAGAGGATCTTCGCCTGCTTTTCGGTTGGGGGTGGAAACGCCATCAATATTTAATCCTGACCAAGCTCGGTGGCCCGTGCAGCTGAAGCCCGTACGGCGTTGATCATGGCGTTTCGGACGCCGCCTTCCTCCAATTCGTGTACGCCTTCGATCGTTGTTCCACCCGGGCTGCAAACCATGTCCTTGAGTTCGCCGGGGTGTTTGCCGGTTTCCAGTACCATCTTCGCGGCGCCGAGCATGGTTTGCGCGGCAAGACGCGTGGCGATGTCGCGAGGTAGACCCGCTGCGACGCCGCCGTCGCTCAATGCGTCGATCACGGTATAGCCGTAAGCAGGGCCGCTGCCGCTGAGTCCGGTCACGGCGTCGATTAAATTCTCCTTCACCTCATAGGCGATACCGACGGATGAGAGCAGGCGGTTCACCTGTACGCCATCCTCCGCGGTGGCCGCTTGGCCAAGTGCGTACCCACAGGCGCCCTCGCCAACCAATGCTGGCGTGTTGGGCATCACTCGAACCACGCGGGCACGCCGGCCGCATGCATCATCGAGCTTGGCCAAGCGCACACCGGCCAGAATGGAGATGACGAGGTGTTCGTCGGTAAATTGTTCACGCACCGCCTCGGTGGCTTCATCGATTTGATACGGCTTGAATGCCAAAAAAATGACTCTGGCCTTGGCCAAAACGTCGGCGTTGGAATCGGTGGTCTCGCAGCCAAGCGCTTGGCCAAAGGCATCCCGCCCGGCAGCAATCGGATCACTGGCGATCATGTTTTCCGGGGTGGCCAATCCGGCATTCACCAGTCCCTTGGCCAAAGCGGCTGCCATCTTCCCCGCACCAATGAAACCGATGGAAAGTGTTTCAGTCACAGCAGGTTGAGTATCAAAACAGGTACTGGCAGTAAAGCCCTTTGGCCAAGCGATCAGCGGCCCAGCTTGGTTTTCAGCTCGGCCAACTTGTCTGTATGCTGCTTGGCCAAGCGCTCCAGTTCGGGCCAATTTTCGCTCTCGATGATCTTTTTTTTCAACAGCGATGAACCGATGCCAAGCGCGGCCGAGCCGGCTGCGAGGAACGACTCCATCGTGTCGAGGTTTACCCCGCCGGTGGGGATGATGCGCAGGTGCGTCAGCGGAGCGAGCAGCGACTTGATGTAGCCGGGGCCAAGTGTGTCCGCCGGGAAAATTTTGATGAAATCAGAGCCGGCCTCGTGGGCGGTTTGTGCCTCGGTGGGCGTGTAAGCGCCGAGCATGACCGGTCGGTCGAGTGCGTGTGCGGCCTCAACCAAAGAGGGCTTGGTCACGGGGCTGATGACGTATTTGGCCCCGGCATCGATGGCGGCTCGGCAGGTGTCGTCGTCGATTACCGTACCGACGCCGAGCAGGATGTCGTTGCCCATTTCGCGGTCAATCTCCCGAATGGCATCGAGCGCGTTGGGGATCGTCATGGTCAACTCGACGGCACGAATGCCCCCGTCGACCAACGCCTTGGCGAGCGGCAACGCCAGCTCGGTGCGGGGCACGCGTACGATGGCCACGAGACCTTCGTTAATAATGTCGCCGCAGATGCTTTCGCGTTCGCTCATTTTGTTGTTTTGAACCAGCTCGCAGTCTGTTTCACGTTGTGCCGGATTTTTTCGATGGTGATGGTGAATGCGGCAAACTTGGGTTCGGTCAATTCAATTGTGGACGGAATCATAACGCCGTCCACTTTTTTGTAGTCACGAAAAAGCACGCGGGTTTTAACCTCCATGTTTTGCATCTCGGCGGTCGAGTCGACGCCGGCGACCATGCCGGTTTTGACGTCAAAAAAGAACGTGTCCGCGTCACCCCTTTTTGGGGTCATCTTGAGTGCGTAAACATCCCTGCCAGCGACTTTTTGAACGCCAAGCTGCTCGATCTTGGGATAGTTCTTTTTGTAGTTCAGGTCGGCGTGAAAATCGGCCTCGGTTTTTTTGTTAATGAGTTCGCGTTCCTTTTTGGGAATGACGTTGCCGTCCGGCGTCTCTGTCCAGCCCTTGTTTCCGTCAAAGACATCCCGCACCACTCCGGCTTCGCCCAGCGTCAATTCCATTGCCTCGCGGTTCGGGGCGGCGGCTCGGAGGATCACCGGTAATTCGGCGCCGAATGCCGGCATTTTGATTTTGCCAACCGCCTCGCGGTTTTTAATTTTGAGCATGGCTTTTTTCCCGCCCAGCGCCTTGATGTTACGCTCCAGTACCACGTCGACGGACGGAATTTTCGCCGGTTGTTCCGCGATCAGCCCGCCCGCAGACACGCTTATTATCGCGGCTGCCAAGGCTGTTTTTCCAAATCTTGAAAACAAAATCATGTTTGGGTGGCGACAGTTTGGGGATTGGGCGACGGTTTGGCAACGAAGTTCGCGCTTGTCTGGCTGGGACAAAACAGGTAGCTAATCCGAACCGGGATTCCGGGTTGGGCGCATACCATGGAGCTGGCTGATTTTCTCACCAAGGAACAAGTCGTTACAGAACTCAAGGCTGCTGATCGCTGGGAGGCTATTGAGGAGTTGATCGATTTGCTCGTCGAGCATGGTCGAATCAAGTCGGAACACCGCGATGCCATCGTCTCCGTCGTCAAGAAACGCGAAACCTCGATGAGCACGGGAATCGGTTTCGGTATTGGCATCCCGCATGCCTCGACAGATCTCATCGACGATGTCACCGGGGCGTTCGGCCGGAGCAAGGAGGGGGTCGATTTTGACTCGCTCGACAATCAACCGGTCAAACTCGTTATGCTGTTCCTTGTTCCCCAGGGGCAATTCCAGAAACACCTGCACACCCTGGCTAAGATCGCCAAGGTGCTTCACAAGAAGGAGTTTCGAAAATCGCTCGAGGAGGCCGAGGACGCCGCCGAGATGTACCAGATTATTCGCAGCTCGCAGGAGGGCTAAGCCCGGCAGTTGCCTTCCTCTCCCAAGCCAAGCGCTTGGCCAAGTTTTAGATCGTGATCCAACTGACTTTACAGGAACGACTGCAGCAGGCGGTTCTCTCGTTGATGCCCGATGCCGATGTCTCGAGTGTGCTCGTGCGGCCCTGCCCGGAACCCAAGTTTGGCGACTACCAGACCAACGCGTTGATGGGCTTGGCCAAGCGCAACCAGCTCAATCCGCGCGAGTTTGCCACGCAGGTCGTCGAGGCGCTCGACGTGGATGACTGCTGTGAGCCGGTGGAGATAGCCGGCCCCGGTTTCTTGAATTTTCGTCTGAAGACCGAGGCCATCTCGGACGCGCTCGTCAGTGCCGCGAAAGGGGAGCATCTTTTTTATCGCACCGCCGAGGTGGCGCGAACGATTGTCATCGACTATTCATCGCCCAACGTGGCCAAGCCGATGCACGTGGGTCACATCCGCTCGACAATACTTGGCTACACCCTGGCCCGGGCCTTTCGCCTGCTTGGCCATAGAGTTGTCACCGACAATCACATCGGCGATTGGGGAACGCAGTTCGGCAAGCTGCTCGTCGGCTGGAAGGAACATCTCGATAAGGATGCACTGGCCGCCGATGCCCTCGCGGAAATGGAGCGCCTGTACAAGCTCGTGAACTCCGCCTGCGACGAGGACGAGGCGGTGCTCGATCGGGCGCGGCAGGAATTGGTCAAACTGCAGGACGGTGACGAGGAAAACCTCGGTATCTGGCGGGAGATGATCGAGTTGTCCCGTCACCAGTTTGACGAAATTTATAGTCGCCTAAAGGTCGAATTTGACGAGACGCTGGGCGAGAGTTTTTACAACGATCGCCTCAAGGGCGTGGTGGATGAGTTGACGGGGAGCGGCATCGCGGAGGACAGTGAAGGGGCCAAGGTAGTCTATTTTAACGATCAAAAGGCGCTGAAAAAACATCCCGCGATGGTGCAAAAAAGCGATGGCGCCGCAAACTACACCACCACCGATCTGGCCACGCTGGAGCATCGCGAAAACAGTTGGCAGCCAAGCGAAGTC
>JAPPPH010000014.1:0-2747 GCA_028817635.1 Verrucomicrobiales bacterium
ATCCCTACGGCTGCCCCATTCCCGGTCCTGCGTTGCTGACGTACGGGGCGATGTACATCGGTGTGCCGATGCCGCCTCTGGAGAAGGACGGGAACGTGCCGGAAGCGGCGCGGCAGGGAAAAACGGAGTCGAAACAGTTTCATGCTTGGGGTGAAAAACGGCCGTTGATGTATCGGATCTTCATGCCGGATGCCTCGCCGGCTGCGATCGCGGTCGCGTTGAAACACGGTCAAAATTACTGCTGGGACGCCGGTCAGTGCCGCCTGCGCTATGCGTGGTACGGCGGGTTTGTCGATCCGTGGCCGGTTTGGCGCGGCAATGGAAACGGCTTGGCCAAGGTGCTCGGCACGAAGTATTGGGAATTGGATGTTCCCGGTTCGATTAAGATCGGCGACAGCGAATCTGAGCCGAAGTTTTTGGGCTACCGGAAAGTCGACGGGCAGCCGGAGTTTCACTACCGCGTGAACGGGGTGGACGTTTACGAGTTGATCACGCCACTCCATTCGGTGATCGGGATACAGCGGTCGTTTCGGATTCCGAACAACACGAAACCAGTCGTACTGCCGGTTGGCCCGACCGACCGAGTGGCATTTGAACACAGCGCAGGCAAAATGAAAGACGGCCTGTTGACGTTAACCGCAAAGGAGGCGGCCTCATTTACGGTATCCATCGGGTTGATCAAATGAAGATGATGAGTGTGTTGAAAACTTTTCTGACAGCCGTTGGGCTGGTGTTTGTTGTGGGTCTTCGGGCGGCGGGGATTGGTGACTACTACTCGATTGAGAACGTTGCCACGCCGAATGGGCTCGATGCGCAAGTGGGGGGGCTGGACGTGATGCCGGATGGCAGGGTGGTGGCCTGTTTTCACCGGGGCGAGGTGTACACGTACCAACCGAAAACCGGAAAGTGGACGTTATTTGCGGATGGGTTGCAGGAGCCGCTGGGCATCCGTGCGATCAGTAACCGTGAGGTAGTTGTGATGCAGCGACCGGAATTGACGCGGATCATCGATGAAAACGGCGACGGTGCGGCGGATCGCTATCAAACGATTCACGACGGCTTCGGGATGACCGGGAACTATCATGAGTTCGCCTTTGGCCCGGCGAGGGATGCGAATGGAAATTTTTATATCGGTCTAAACCTCGCGTCGAATGGGGCGAGTATTCGTCCGGAATTGCGCGGTGAATTCCGACACTACGGTCTGAGCCGCGAGGGGTTTAAATCCAAAAGCTACAAGGGGCCGGCCGGTCGTATGTACGCGGCTACACCGTACCGTGGCTGGGTGTTGAAGATTTCGCCGGACGGAAAAATGACCCCGTTTGCACCGGGATTTCGTTCGCCGAATGGGCTTGGGGTCGATTTGCAAAACCGGCTGTTCGTGACGGATAATCAGGGCGATTGGTTGGGGACGAGTAAATTGTTCCACGTTCAACGGGATCGGTTTTACGGGCATCCCGCCAGTCTCACTTGGTCTGGCGAATGGAAAAAGGGACGCAATCCGCTGAAGGTGGATGCAAGGGAATTCGATGCCAAGCGCACCCGGGCCGCGGTTTTGTTTCCGCAGGGATTCATGGCGAACAGTCCGACCCAGCCGTTGCCGGATTCGACCGGGGGCAAGTTTGGCCCGTTCGCCGGACAGTTGCTAGTCGGCGAGATGAATCGTTCACGAATCGTTAGGGTGATGCTCGACGAGGTGGCAGGCGAATTGCAGGGTGCGTGTGTCCCGTTTTACGACGACGCCGGGTTGACGCAAGGCAGTCACCGATTTGTTTTCGGTGAGGATGGCAGCCTGTGGGTGGGGCAGACTCATCTTTCGTGGGTCGGGGGAGAAGGCGTGCAACGCATCCGCTGGAACGGCAAAACCCCGATGGATGTCCAATCCATGAAGCTGATCCCCGGAGGGTTTAAAATCACATTCACCAAGCGCTTGGCCAAGTCCACTCATGTGCCCGACCAGTTCCATTTCAAACGCTACTACTATGCGTACCGGCAGGGGTACGGTTCGCCGCAGCACGGTACAGAAGCCGTGAAGGTCGCCGGCTCAAAACGCCTAGGCGATGAGAAAACGATGTTTGTGTATCTCGACAAGATGAACCCCGGCTACATTTACCAACTCGATTTGAAAGGTGTGGAAGCCGAGGACGGCAGTACTGTGGTCAACCCGTTGATTTGCTACACACTGAATCGGTTGGCCAACGGCGACGACAAGGCGCCGCATCTTGTTCGCAACTAATTTTTAAGCAACATGACAAAACGGAACACTCACTCACTCACACGTCGTGATCTCATGAAAACCTCGGGAATTGCAGCGGCAGGACTGTTAGCCGGTTGCGCAAGCACCAGCGCCAAGTCAACGAAGCGCGATGGCAGGGATCCGTTCCAATACTGCCTGAACACGAGCACGATCCGCGGACAAAATCTCCCGATCAACGAGGAGATCGATATCGCAGCCAAGGCTGGTTACACCGGGATCGAACCTTGGCTCGGCAAGCTCAACGAGTATAAAAACGACGTAGGATCGTTGAAGGATCTACGGAAGCGCATCGACGACCACGGGTTGACGATCGAGAGCGCCATCGGGTTTGCACGGTGGATAGTTGATGACGATGCCCAGCGCGCGAAGGGACTTGAGGAGGCCAAGCGAGACATGGATTTGCTCGCCCAACTTGGGGCCAAGCGCATCGCTGCCCCGCCGGCGGGTGCCCGTGGCACAGTCGATCCGATGGCGGCCGCCGAACGTTACCGCG
>JAPPPH010000014.1:2757-7637 GCA_028817635.1 Verrucomicrobiales bacterium
TGGAAATCGGAGACGAGATTGGCGTCGTACCGCAAATCGAGATGTGGGGTGGCAACAGATCGATAGGCCGCGTGAGCACGGCGATCTACATCGCGCTTGAGGCCGGGCATCCAAGCGCCTGTTTTCTTGGCGACGTGTATCACACGTACAAGGGCGGTTCGGATTTTGACGCACTCAAGATGCTTGGGCCGCAGGCGCTGCAGGTATTTCACTGGAATGATTATCCGGCCGATCCTCCGCGTGAGACGATCGGCGATGGCGACCGTGTTTACCCGGGAGACGGGGTGGCGCCGATCACCGACATCGTCAAGGGCTTCCTTCAAGTGGGTGCGGCTCCGGCGCTTTCGCTCGAGTTGTTCAACAAGAAATATTGGGCGATGGATCCCCTCGAGGCGGCCAAGGTCGGCATCGAGAAGATGAAAGCCTCAGTGGCTCCGGCGCTTTAACCCGGCATGGCGACATACGCCGAACTGGCCGGGCGAACGGTGTTGATCACCGGCGGCGCAAACGGCATCGGCCAGGCGATGGTCGAGGCGTTCCATGCGCAGGGGGCGATTGTGTCCTTTTGTGATATGGACGAAACCGGAGGGAAACGCTTGGCCAAGCGCTTGGCCAAGCGGGTCGAGTTTACGAAAGTCAATCTGTTGCGAGAGGCAGGCATAAAGCGCTGGATCGCCAAGGTGACCCAGCGGCACGGCTCGATTGATGTCCTGATCAACAACGCCGCACGCGATCCGCGAATCAGGTTTGAAGATGTCTCAGCCAAGGATTGGGACGACCTTTTCGCCGGCAATCTGCGCGCCTATTTTTTGACCTGCCGCGAGGCCTCGCCGCACTTGGCCAAGGGCGCGTCGGTGATCAACTTTTCATCGATCACCCGCTTCAACGGGCCGGAGGAAATGTCGACCTATGTGGCGACCAAGGCCGGGGCGATTGGCCTCTCCCGCTCGCTCGCACGTGAGCTTGGCCCGCGCCGCATCCGGGTGAACACCATCTCGCCCGGCTGGATCATGACGGATCGACAGCTCGATGAGCACGTCACACCAGCGATCAAGCGGGAGTTGCGGAAAATCCAATGCATCCCCGACCTAAACCAACCGGATGAAGTCGCCGACGTGGCATTGTTCCTCGCCAGTGATGCAAGCCGGGCTGTGACCGGTCAGGATATCCTCGTCGACCGAGGCTGGCGCCATGGCTGATGAGAAATGATTTCTTAAGCTGCGCTTGGCTTTATCGGCCCATGCCGATCAGTTTGAGGATGGTGCCCTCAAACTCGCCTTCGAGTTGATCGCCCTCCTCGAGGCCGGCCTTGGTGAGCTTGGCTTTGCCGCTGATGAACTGCATGCCAAGCGGGCCGAAACTGAAGCCGCGCCCCTCCTTGAAAACTCCGCCTGATTCAATGGCATCGGCCGGCTTGAATTTGTCCTCCGGGATGGAGATGTCGACCGACACTGATTTGCCGTCTGATTTACGGCGGCCGGAAAAACGGATTGTCGGTTTGTTGCTTCGCCCAAAACCGCCCCCGGCCCACGCACCGTGCACGCCGACATCCGTCAGCTCGACCGGCTTATCATTGAGCGTGAGTTGAAGCGTGGCCTTGCCGAGGCCGCCTCGTTCGCGTGGAGATTCCTCCATCCATTCGCCGGAAAACTTGGCTTTCACGTTTCCGATTTCGGCGATGACGGGTGGTGCCTTGGGGGCCTTGGTCCAACGCGGCATCGCTTCACCGGTTTCATCCATCAGGTCTTCGCGGCGTTCCCTGATGAATTCGCGGGTGCCGCGCAGTGATCGACTAAAACGGGACTGTTCACGGTTGAGGTGCGGCTCGATCATTGCTTCAATCCGATCACACTCGGCGAGCAGTTCTTCCTCGTTCCAATGTTCCTTAAGTAGACCGTGGAGGGTCTTGCGGTAACGCTCGCGACCGGCCTCGGTCTGGTAGAGGTGATAGGCGATGCGGCCCTTGGTTTTCACGGAGAGTGGGGCGCGAAAATCGAAGTTGAGCATGCTGCGTTTTTTAAAAAGCGAATCAGCGCCCCACGGCATGAAGTGAAACTTGTTCGTCTTGGGATTGAGATAGGCAAAAAAGTTATTGGCGTTGCCGGAGTAGCCATCCCAAAAACCGAGCAGTCCTTCCATCGCCCAGAATCGGTAGAACGAATCGAGGTCGACCAATTCGCCGATGGCCTCTTCAGTGACGGAGTCGCCTTCGGACAGTTCGATCAATTTGCGGATATGCGCGCGCCCGGCTTTGTCGTCGCCTGTTTTGCGTTCGAAGCTGCCTTCCCAGCCATCATAAAAATCCACCACTGTTCCCTCATAAAGTGTTCCGTCGTCATTGCCAAAGCCGCGCTTCAGCACAGTCTTGCGGACTGTCTCGACGTGCGTGTACACACCATGATTTTTTCCGTTCACTGTTACTTTGGCGAAGGCGGTGCGAGGGGCGGGGGATCCGGCGGCATTGAATAGGGCGTATCCCATGACCTGACTGACGATGGTTGAATCCTGCTTGTTGTTGTTCATCGTCAGGTTGGTCAATCCACCGATCTTTGCCTTCTTGTTCGTGTGGTTGAGTTTAATCTTCAGCGACGGCCTGCTCGTACTTTGTGAGCCGATGAAGCCTTTTTTCCGAAGCCCCACTTTTTCAAATTTTACCCCATCGATGGTGACGTCGGCGGTGACGTACTCGTATGGCCCGTCGATCGGCGCAGTTTTGCGATCCTCATGCAGCGCTGAGATGAAATTGCGTGCCTGATGACGAATCTTGTCCCAGTCTTTTTCGGCTACCGTGATCTGCACGTCGAGCACGCGGTCTGTCGGGAAGACGTCGTCCAGAGTCAGTTCCTTCGCCGATCCCGTTGCGGCCGCCATGACAGCGGCAAACAGCCAAGCTGTTTGTCTGTTATTGTTTTTCAAGAACATCGTTCCCATTACGTATTTTAGAGGGTTGAAGTTACCAATTAGCGGAAAAAGTCACGCCGTCCAAAGCCCATCGCTAGCGGTTGGCACCTTGGAATTGGTGATGAGGGTGGCCACTTTCGTGGCATCCTTTATGCCGGGGGAGGCTTCCACACCGCCGGAGACATCCAGCCCGAACGGGGCAACCTGTCCGACTGCATCGGCGGCATTGTCCGGTGTCAGGCCTCCGGCGAGCAGGATCGGTTTTTCGAAGCGCTTCGCCTCCACGGCCAGTTCCCAGTTAAATTTTTCACCGGTACCACCTGGCACGCCCTTGACGTAGCTGTCCAGCAGCCAGGCGTCAGTGTCGTAATCCGGCAACTCGGAAAGAGTGTTCCGGTTCTTCACTCGGAACGCCTTGATCTTGCGCTGCTCAAACTGAGAGCAAAACTTCGGCGACTCGCTGCCGTGAAACTGCAGCGTGTCCAGCCCGGCGACTTCTGCGGTTCGCCGGATCATCTCAGCGTCGGCATCGACAAAAACGCCGACCCGGGCCACGTGACCCGGCAACTCGCGGATGATTTCGGCTGCCTGATCCACTGATAGGTATCGCGGGCTTGGCTCGTAAAACATAAAACCAAGCGCATCGGCACCGGCGTCGACTGCCGCCAGCGCATCCTCCGTCGAGGTGATTCCGCAAATTTTCACACGCACACTCACGGGCAGGACGCTATTGCGATTGTGGCGCGTGTCAACGCTGCTGTCCGGTTTCGTGTTGCCTTGGCCAAGCGGGCAGGGCAAACCAAGCGCGTGAGTGCAGAGGCAACAACGGCGTATGTGGCGCTGGGCGCGAATACCGGCGAGCCGATGGCGACTCTGCGTCTGGCCGCCGCCGAGATTGCCCGTTGGTCGCTTGACCAAGCGCTTGGCTCGTCTCTTTGGCAGACCGAGCCGGTCGATTGCCCACCGGGGTCGCCGTCGTTTATCAACGCCGCGCTTGGCTTTGAGCCCAAGCCGGGCACGACACCCGAGTCGCTGCTCGAGCGGCTATTGCAACTTGAGGCGCGCCTTGGCCGGGAGCGCACCGGTTTGGCTAACGAGCCTCGGAAAATCGACTTGGATTTGATTGCGTTCGGGGATGAACAGCGCAACACCGCGACGTTAACCCTGCCTCATCCCCGTGCCCACGAACGCCAATTCGTCCTCGCGCCATTGGCTGAAATTGCACCTAGCCTAATTTTTCCGGGGCAAATAAAAACAGTCCAAATGCGACTGGATGAACTGCCCGATCAGGGCGCGGTCAAATTGGGCGAGTTGCTACTCTGACTTACCCGATGATGTCGTGGATGGCGTTGCCTGTGGTGATCGGCAGGGGACGGTCGCCGACGCCGATGACCTCGGTGTGCGGATCGATGCCAAGCAGTTGATACATTGTCGCGGCGATGTCGTCCGGTCGAACCGGGTTTTCTGCCGGGTAGGATGCATTTCTGTCGGACGCCCCGTAGACGTAGCCGCGCTTGATGCCGCCGCCCGCGAGGAGGACGGTGTAGCACTGCGGCCAATGGTCGCGGCTGGAGTTGGCGTTGATTTTCGGCGTGCGGCCGAATTCGCCCATCCACACCACGAGCGTCTCGTCGAGGAGGCCGCGGTCGTCCAGGTCGTTGATGAAAGTCGGGAGCGTTTGATTGGTGATCGGTAGATGGCGTTTTTCGACGATGGGATACATTCTCGTGTTGTTGAAGCCGTGCGTGTCCCAACCGCCGGAGGTGGTGCTTTGTCCGCCGATGCTGTCGGAAAAGTAAACGTTTACAAACTTGGTGCCGGCCTCGACCAACCGCCGGGCGAGCAGCACGCTTTGCCCGTACGTGTGCCGCCCGTAGGTGTCGCGAATTTTATCCGGCTCCTGTGTGAGATCGAAGGCGTTTCGCATCTTCGGCGAGTTCAACATTCCAAGCGCTCGCTCGTAGTAGGCGTCGAGGCCC
>JAPPPH010000165.1:0-5110 GCA_028817635.1 Verrucomicrobiales bacterium
ACTCCCGACTATTGACAACGCCCAACTCGCGCGTTCGTCGAACGTCCCGCTGCCATCGTGGAGGACGCCGCTGGTGGAGTCGCCCTCTGCCCCGTTGCTGGCTGCCGGCGAGCACGACGGTCAGCGCGCGGTCTGGGTGGGGTTTAATCCTCTCGACAGCACGTGGCCCCTTCGGGTGTCGTTCCCGATATTCATCGCGAACGCGATGGATTGGCTGAGCCCGGAAGTGAACACCAGCCTGCGCGCGGGCGAGTCGTTTGCGATCCGCATGGCCGATGAGGAATCAACCGTCACCGTGACCCTGCCGGACGGAAGCGAGGAACCAACGCAAACCACAGCCAATGGTGAATTGATCTTCGCGAATACGTTTCAACAGGGGGTCTATCGCGCGGTGTTGGGGACGAATGAATTGTCGTTTTGTGTGAATCTGCTTGATGCAAACGAGAGTGCCATCGAACCCCGCAAGGAACTGCAACTGGGAGAATACGGCCGTGTGGAGGCGACGGTGCAACTGGACGCCGACAAGGAGGCTTGGCGTTGGATTGCCATGCTGTGTCTAGGGTTTTTGATGTTTGAATGGTGGTTTTACCATCGACGAACGGCATGAAAACCTGGGCGGAAAAATGGATGATTTTTGTGACGGCCCTGCTGCTGGTTGGGTGCGGTTCCGGTGGGGATGCGGTCACCGTCTACACGTCGCAGGATCAGGTTTATGCCGAGCCGATTCTGCGCGAGTTCGAGCAGCAGACCGGCATCGCAGTTCGCGCCGTGTACGACAGCGAGGCAGTCAAAACGGTCGGGTTGGTCAACCGATTGATCGCCGAGAAAGCCAACCCGCAGTGCGACCTGTTTTGGAACAATGAAGAGTTTCGGACTCACCAACTTGCGTCCATGGACGTGCTGGACGAGGGGCAGTCGGTGGAGACGTTTGGCGCACGGACGCGACAATGGGTCTGGAACACGAACCAACTTTCCCGTGCGGCGTTACCGAAGGATCTGACCTCGCTGACCAACACGCTTTGGCGCGGGAAAGTAGTGATCGCCCTGCCGCTGTTTGGCTCCACCGCCACGCATTTTCAAGTGTTACGTCAGCAGTGGGGAGAGAAACGCTGGCGCGACTGGTGCCGAGCGTTGAAGGCGAACGATGTGATGACCGTGGACGGCAACTCCGTGGTGGTGCAACTCGTGGGGCGGGGAGAGGTGGCGCTCGGCTTGACCGACTCGGACGATGTTCGAGCCGGACGGAAAAACGGGCTGCCGATCGCCGGCCAGTCGCTTTCGCAGGATGGGTTTTCGATTCGCAACTCGATCGGCTACATCGCCGGGGCGCCGAGGCCGGACTTGGCCAAGCGCTTGGCCAAGTACCTGCAGTCGAAACCGGTGATCGATTCGCTTGTTTCAGCCGGTGCGTTAGATCGGGGGGCATCGGATGCTCCTGCCGATATCGCTTGGCCAAGCGTGGTTAAGGAAAACGAGCGCGCGGTCGCCGACCTGAAATCCATCTACCTCGACTAAATGAGCTGGGAGTTGCTGCTCAACAGTTTTGGGCTGGCGACGATGGTTTCGTTTTTTGCCGTGTTGATTGGGTGGAGTGTGGCCGTTTTCCTCGCGTCTACCGCCGGTCGTTGGCGGATCGTTTTGCTGGGAGGATCCATCGCAGCGTTTTCCCTGCCACCATTTCTCATGGTGAACACTTGGCTGGGATTGCTCGGTAACGTGGGCGTGCTCAAGCCGGTGCTGCCGTTGAACGTGTACTCGTTTGGTGGTGCGGTGTGGTTGCTGACGCTCATGCTTTGGCCGGTGCCCTGTCTGATGTCGTACGGTGCACTAAAGCGTCTCACGCCGGAGTTGCTGGATGCAGAGCCGGGGTTGGGCGGTTGGCCGTTGATTAAGGAGGTGTTGCTCCCGTTATCGGGTTCGGCTTTGCTACAGTCGGGAGTCATCGTGTTCGCTTTGGCGTTCAACAACATCGCCGTGCCGGCGATTCTGCAGGTGAATGTTTTTCCGGCTCAATTCTGGGTGGAATTTAGCTCAACCTATAATTTCAAGATGGCTTGGCAATACGGCTGGGTGTTGGCGTTGATGCCATTGGGTGTGCTGTTGGTTTTGCGGGGGCAGGAGATCGCTTGGCCATGGGAAAGTCAGGGCGTGCCTGCGGAACAGTTTGCAGACCGCCTTGGCCAAGCACTTCGGCGCATCGGGGCCGGGGTGGCCGTCCTCGCTGTGGTGATCTCTTTTTTGCTGCCGCTTGGCCACCTGTTGGTTGATGCCCGGACGTGGTCGGATTTTCCGGATGCCATCCGCGCTGGGGCACGATCCATCTGGAATTCATTATGGTTTGCCGCCGGGACGTCGGTTTTGGTGGTCGGCTTGGGTGCGTTGTTCAGTGATCAAAAGGGCGGGCGCTTGGCCTGGCTTTTGTTTTTTTTGCCGGGAGTGCTCCTTGGGGTGGTGCTGATCTCTGTTTTCAACCGGCCTTGGCTGGGATGGTTTTACGGCGGGAGTGGGGTGGTGTTCGCGGCACTTGGTCTGCGGTACTTCGCGCTTGGCTGGGAGGGGATGCGCTTGGCCAAGCGTTCGGTGGATGCCGATCTTCAACACGTCTCCGACCTCTCCGGCGTGCCATGGTGGCAGCGTTGGTTGCACTTGTTTTTGCCGCAGGCCGGCTGGGCGATGGCGGCGGTGTGGTACGTAGTCTATCTGCTATGCCTGTGGGACACGGAGACGGTGGTGTTGATCGTGCCGCCTGGCGGCGAGACGCTGGCGCTGCGGGTATTCAACCTCCTGCACTACGGGCATCACGCGCAGGTGAATGCACTGTGCCTCATCCTGTTGCTGCTCGCTGTACTGCCGCTAATTGCCGGTGCGGTGGTCGCTGCTTTTGTTAAACGTAGAGCACGGTAAAACCGCTCACTTTTTCGCGATGCAGTAGAGGTATTCCTTGCCGCGGAGGAACAGTTGTTTGCCGACGATTGCCGGGGAGCAGTCGAATTTTTCGTCCAGCTCGTTGGTGGCGAGGACCTCGAGCTTGGCACTGTCCTTGAGCACCGAGACATTTCCGTTGCGGCCGGCGATGTAAACTTTTCCGGCCGCGCTCACGGGTGAGGCGTAGACGCCGCTGATGCCTTCCAAGCGCTCACCCTCGACCAGCGATTTGCCGGTCTTGGTTTCGCGGACGGAGAGGATGCCGTTGTTGCCGGCGAGATACCAGATGCGGCCGTTGCTCAAGAGCGGGGAGGGCACGTAGGGGGTGCCACGGTCGGCGCTCCACAGCACGGATTTGCTCCCGGTCAGGTCGCCACTGCCACCCAGCTTGATCGCCGCCACGTAGGCTCCGCGAAAGCCGCTCATTGCGTAGGCGGTGTTTTTGTCCGCGACGATGGAGGGAATGGCGCTGACGGTCTGGCCGCCGCATTGCCAGAGCAGTTTGCCGTCGCTGAGTTGGTAGCTGCGCACTGCGGTGGCGCCGTTGACGAGCACCTGAGTGACGCCATCGTGAGTGATGACGAGCGGGGTGCACCAGCCGGTGGCTTCCTTGCGTTCGCGTTTCCACTTCACCTTGCCGGTCTTTTTGTCGAGGGCATAGATGTGAGAGTCGTCCTCCTGATCCCAAAGCAGCACGACGGTGTCGCCGTGCAGGGCGGGGGAGCTGCCTTCACCAAAACTGTTCCGCGTGCGCATGTCGCCAAAGTCCTTCTTCCACTGCACCTTGCCTTTCATGTCGTAGCAGTACAGGCCGCGTGAGCCGAAACTGACGATGATGTTTTCGCCATCGGTGACAGGGGAGGCCGATGCGTAACCGTGATCGCGGTGGTGACCCTCGTGGGGCACGGCCGTGGTGGCCACGCTGCGCCAATTTTCCTTGCCGCTGTTTCGGTCGTAGGAGATCAGCACGAACCGGTACTCTTCGGTGGGCTTGCGACTGCCTCCGAATCCGCCACGACTGCGCCCACCGCGTCGACTGCGTTCGCCACCGCGATCCCGGCTAAATTGCCGGCGAAACTCGTCGCGGAGTGCGTCGCGCTCGGCCTCGTTCAGCTCGCCGTCGCCGTCCTTGTCAAACCGCTTGATCATCGCCTCCCGGTTAAAACCACCGCCAAAGCCGCTTCGACCTTCCCTGCCACCTCGCTCGCTGCGTTCACCCCGATCACCTCTGCTTGGGGGGCGTTCGCCGCCCCGCCCCTCAGGCCGCGGGCCGCGTTGCGTGCTACGACTGCCCCGATCGGCTGACGAGCCACCCTCGGGGGCGGCCACTTTTTTGCCGGTGGCAACAGCGGTCAGGATGAACACCTGATCCCCCCAGATCACCGGGGTGGAACTGCCGGAGCCGGGCACCTTGATTTTCCATTGGACGTTTTTTTCCTCGGAAAACTCGGTGGGCGGATTGCCGCCCGGGGCCACGCCGTTGGCCTGTGGGCCGCGCCATGTGGGCCAGTTTTCAGCAGAAACGCTCGAGCCTGTGCCGAGGAGGGTCAGGCCGAGCAAGAGTTGAAGCGTGAATTTGATTTTCATGTCGATCCGGCTCTAAGACTCCGTTTGTGCCCTAAAGGTTTCAAAAAAATCATCGCGGCATTTTCAATCCGGCGTGAGACAGGTAGCCTTCGCGGTCATGACGGTTGAGGAAAACCTGTCCTGTGGCGAGGTGCGCTACGTGGATCGTCGCGATGGCGGGTTGAAAACAGAAGCCATTTACGGCGAACGCGCGCTCCGCTGGGTGTACGGCAATCCGCTCGGACGCCTTGCGCAGTGGTTGCTGGTCCGGCGGTGGATCGTCTCCGCCTGGTACGGCCGAAAGATGGATGAAGTCAAAAGCTATCTGCGCATTGCTCCGTTCATCGAGAAGTATGGACTGGACGAGTCGGAGTTTGCCGAGCCGGCGAGCGAGTACGCTTCATTCAACGATTTCTTTTATCGCAAACTCAAGCCGGAGGCACGGCCGGTGGATGCCGCAGCGGACTCGGTGGTGTTTCCGGCTGACGGTCGTCACATGGTGTTTGCGGATATCACCTCGGAAAACAACTTTCTCGTCAAGGGGCAGTCGTTTGATCTGCAGCGATTCCTCGGGGACGCCGACTTGGCCAAGCGATTCGAGGGGGGCTCCATGTTGCTC
>JAPPPH010000165.1:5120-7622 GCA_028817635.1 Verrucomicrobiales bacterium
GTGCCCGGTGGACTATCACCGATTTCATTTTCCCTGCGCCGGGGAGGCGGGGGTACCGCGTTTGATCAACGGCTGGTTGTACTCGGTGAACCCCATCGCGCTCATCACGAGGCCGACGATTTTTTGGGAGAACAAACGCATCGTCACCGCGATTGACACACCGTCGCTTGGCCAAGTTCAGTTCATAGAGATCGGCGCGACGATGGTGGGCAGCGTGCGGCAAACCTACATGCCGGGCGACACGGTGGCCAAGGGCGACGAAAAGGGATACTTCGCCTTTGGTGGCTCGAGTGTGGCGGTGTTGTTCGAGAAAGACCGCGTGCAGTTCGATGCGGACCTGCTGGCAAACACGGCCAAGGGCTTCGAGACTTACGCTCGTGTTGGTGAACGGATGGGCCAGGCGCTTGGCCAAGCGTGAGCGGATGAGGGTGAATTTTTTCAGCCAGTCGTGTAGAGTCTGGTTTTTGGACTTGGCCTGGTCATGATCCCAAGGTTGCTCATTCTGTTTATCCTGATTCCGCTGGTGGAGTTGTTCCTGCTTGTGGCGGTGGCCTCCCGAATTCAACTGCCGGCGACCATCCTGCTGGTGGTGTTGACCGGTGCGTGGGGCTGGTACCTCGCTAAAAGTCAGGGTTTGTCCATTCTCGCGAAAATCCAGTCCGAGATGGCGGCCGGCAGGGTGCCGACGGCGGAATTGGTTGACGGCCTGCTTGTTTTGATCGGCGGTATCGTCCTGTTGACACCGGGGTTGCTGACGGATTTGGCTGGCTTCGCACTGATGGTTCCCAGTTTTCGTGCAATCCTTCGTGAACGGGTAAAGGCAAAGTTCGCCTCACAGATCGGCCACTTCAAAATGCACTCCCCCGGTGGAGCGGCCCCTCACCCCGGCGATGAGCAGCCGAAGAAAAACGACGACGTTATCGACGTGTAGCTTTTGCCCAAGCGCTTGGCCAAGCGCGAACACCTCCAGTATTGGCTCAAGCGGTTCCGTGTGGTATCCCGCCCGCCGTCATTTCATAGTATCATGAGAGAACTGGTTATCGGCATTGATAGTGGGACGCAGTCGACCAAGGCGCTGGTGGTGGACGCGAAAAACGGCAAGGTGCTTGGCGAAGGCGCCAAGGCGTACGGCCTAATCGACGGCCTGCCCGCCGGGGCTAAGGAGCAGCATCCGGCTGACTGGATTGATGCCACCGAGTCGAGCATCCGCGCCGCGCTCAAGCAGGCCAAGGCCACGGCGGCCGAGGTGCGCGCGATCGGGGTAAGCGGCCAGCAGCACGGCTTCGTGCCGCTCGACAAAAAGGGGCAGGTCATTCGCCCGGCCAAGCTGTGGTGCGACACCTCCACGGCCGACGAGTGCGACGCGATCATGGCCAAGCTCGGTGGCCTCAAGGGCGCGGTCAAGGAGTTGGGCAACGCGGTGCTGCCCGGGTTCACCGCCGGGAAAATCCTTTGGTTGAAGAAACATGAGCCGAAAAATTTCAAGCGGCTGGCCACCGTGCTGTTGCCGCACGATTACCTAAACTACTGGCTCACCGGCAACGCCGTGATGGAGTACGGCGACGCCAGCGGCACGGCGCTGCTCAACGTCCGCACGCGCAAGTGGTCGAAGAAGACGCTCAAGGCGATCGACGCCGGTCTGGAGGCTAAGCTGCCCAAGCTGATCTCGAGCGATCAATCAGCCGGTACACTGCAGGCTTCCACGGCCAAGCGGCTGGGGCTGAGCACCGGCGTCGTGGTCAGTGCCGGTGGCGGCGACAACATGATGGGCGCGATCGGCACCGGCAACACGAGTCCGGGAGTTGTAACCGCGAGCTTCGGCACAAGCGGCACTATCTACGCTTGTGCTGGAAAACCAGTTGTGGATCCAAAAGGTGAAATTGCTGCGTTTTGTGATTCAACTAATCGCTGGCTACCGCTGCTCTGTACGATGAACGTTACAGTCGCCACTGAGTTGATCCGTAGGGATTTCAAGTGGACTCATGCTCAGTATGAGTCTGCTGCGCGCAAGGCTCCAGCCGGATCGGATGGTCTGATGTTGTTGCCATACCTTGAGGGAGAGCGAACGCCCAATGTGCCGGATGGTACAGGTGTTTATTTCGGTGTCCGTGCTAAAACATTTACCGAAAAACATTTTGCCCGAGCCACTATGGAAGGCGTAACTATGGGAATGAATTATGGTCTGCGTCGGCTCAAGAAACTGGGTATAAAGCCGACACAAATTCGCGCGACCGGTGGAGGCTCGCAGTCTAAGCTCTGGCGGCAGATAATGGCAGATGTGTTCAATGCACAAGTTGTGACACTAAAGGTGGGTGAGGGTGCTGCCTACGGCGCAGCTCTTCAGGCTTTATGGAGTCTTCGAAACAATCAAGGAGACAGGGTTGGAATAGAGGAAATTACCAATCGATTTGTAAGGTTAAATAAACGCGAAACTACCGAACCTAACGCCGAAAACGTTTCTATTTACCAAGATGTACAAGATCTGCAGAGTAAGCTTTCAAC
>JAPPPH010000489.1 GCA_028817635.1 Verrucomicrobiales bacterium
GTGATGATCTCGGAAATGAAAAACCAGTTCCCCAACCGCCGGCTGATGAGGTTGGTGTGTTTACCGATAAATCCCAAACCGGCGCGTTGGCCAAGGTCGCGCTCCAGCAACGGACCGGTGTCCACATACCAAAGGGAGCGAGCGCCCTCGCCGGCCAGCGTCTGGACACTCTCCGTCAATTGGCCAAGCGCTTGGCCAAGCGTGTCGTGGTAATCAGAGTAACGCGCATACCGGGCGATGACGCCGCGATCCGCCGCCTCGCTTGGCTCTGGCTCGCCTCCGTAACTCGCCGCAAGTGTAATAACGGAACGTGCGTTCTCCAGCACAAGTTGCGGATCAACACGCTTGTGCGCGTTACGCTCCAGCCAACCCATCGTGCCGTGGCGCTGATCCTTCAGCCAGTTGAGAAAATGCCCGGCGCTCTCGGGCGGCTCGGCGGTAGTGAACCGGCAATCGTCGAATCCCAACTCGAGGGCATGCTGGCGGATTGCCGCCTTCATCATGCACGCGCAACAGTCGCCGAGCGATATTGGCTGAGGATGAGCTGGGCGACGTCCTTGGCCGAGCGGTATTCGGTGTTCACCAACATGTCAGCCCGGCCATAGGCTGGCTTGCGTTCCTCCATGAGTTCGTCGATGCGCTGCCGGGGATTCTCCGTCTGCAACAGCGGCCGGTGCGACTGATCCTTCACCCGGCGCCAGATCGAGTCCGGCGAGGCCCAAAGACAAAAGACCATGGCATACTGTTTCATGGTGTCCATGTTGGCGTGATCGACCAGCAACCCGCCTCCCGTGGCGATGACTGTGTGATTGCGTTCAGCCAAGCGCGTGACCACCTCACGCTCGTAACGGCGGAAGGTCTCCTCCCCGTGTTCCTCGAAAATTCGTGGGATACTCATCCCAACGTGTTCCTCGATGAATTGGTCGGTATCCAAAAACTCGAATCCACTGACCTTGGCAACAACACGCCCCACGGCCGTCTTGCCGCAGCCCATGAAGCCGGTCAGTGCGATGTTTTGAATGTTCCGATCCGCAGCCACGCCCCGAACGTACAACAATCGTAAATCGGTTGCCCGACTTTTCACCCGAAACTCGACCCTCCTGCACGTACACCCTACGCTGGTTGCGCGTGAATCAATTGGCCTCAATCACTCTGTACCTCGGGGTTGGTATGGCAACCCCGCTGGCTGCCCAACCGACAGCGGATGAGTTTTACCGGCGCGACACGGTGCAAACAATCCACCTAAATATCAGCAAGGGAAACCTGCAAAAAATGCACGACGCCCTACCGGAGCGCATTTACGTGCCCGGCACATTCCGCTGGGGAAATGTGAAACTGAAAAACGTCGGCATCCGCTACAAGGGCAACAGTTCCTCGCGGCCGCAGCAACGGCACAAGCGCAGTTTTCTCATCAAGGTCAACGAGTTTGAAAAAGGCACACGCTTCCTCGGGCTGCGCCGCATCGCTTTGGACAACGGTGTCCAATTCGGCAGCCTATTCAGCGAGCCGGTCGTCACGGAAATCCTTCGCGCCGAGGGCATCCCGGCATCGCGCCACAACTACGCGCGTGTTTTTCTCAACGAAAAATTCATCGGCGTGTACGGTAACGTCGAGCGCATCGACGAGTCGTTCGTCGAGACGCACTTCCCCGGTAAAAAAGGCCCACTCTACAAGGTCCACATGCCCGGCCCCGGCGCCATGCTGAACTACGCCGGTGACGATGTGGACGAATACAAAAAAGCCTTCGAACCCAAAACCAAGTCCGCCGACAAAAAATACGACAAACTCATCGAGCTGTTTCGAACCATCGAACTGAGTCTGAAATCGAAAGACAGCACATCCCTTGAGCAGCGGCTCCGGCTCGATGAGTTTTTGAAAACCACCGCCATCATGCTTTACGCCGGTTGCTTCGACCAGCTCACCGGCTGGAATCCTCACAACTACTATCTCTACCAGCATGCGGACTCGGGCAAATGGAGTTACATTCCGTGGGATCTCGACGTCGGATTCGCTGACCGTGCCTTCGGGCGGCTGCCTGTTCTCGAAGGCTGGAATGCCGCCTGGCCGGTTCCCGGCGGCCCGCGCAAGCCAATCCTCGAGGCGATCGTCACCCAGCCAGAGTTGCTCAAGCGATACCGCACCATCGCCGATGGCATACTGGAAAAACATTTCAAACCGGAGAAGCTGCACCGGCGATTCGACTCACTGCACGACCTCATCCGGGGCGACCTTGCCAAGGACCCCTTCCCCAAGCGCCGCATCACGAACCCAAATGATAAGGGGTACAAGGATATCCTTAACAAACTCAAGCAGTTCACCACAAAGCGGTATCAACTGGCTCGACGCCAACTTGACCAACCCGGCGAACGCCCCAAACAACATCCCGGTTACCGGCCAAGAAACCATCGTGACCCGGCCCCGGGTGACGCCCCCAACGGCCCGACCGGGCTGAAGGTCGTTTCCGTTACCCAAAACACCGTCAGGCTCCAGTGGAATGACAATGCGGATAACGAGGCCGGTCACGTCGTGCAGCGTGCCAGCCGCGAGACCAATTGGAAATTTCGCAACCACATCCCCCGGCCCGGCCGGAGTGAGACTCAAGCCATCGATGATCGCGTCGCCCCCGGGCAAACGTACCGCTACCGCGTCTACGCAGCGTTTCAATCGCCGCGCGGCATGACCGGCTCCAGGCCCTCCAACGAGGTTGAAGTCACCACCAAAAAAAGGGACGAGTAATGATTCCGCGAAAACTCGACCCTCCCCGTGGACGGTCTTAGACTGCGCCTGTGTTTAGGCCGTGCATCGACCTGCATGACGGCAGGGTGAAACAGATCGTCGGAGGCTCCATCGACGACAACCAACCCGACGCGCTCCGCACCAATTTCATCTCGGAAAAACCGCCCGCTTGGTTCGCCGAATTGTACCGCCGCGACAACCTTCGTGGAGGCCACGTCATCAAGCTGGGCCAGGGGAACGACGAAGCCGCTCGCGAGGCACTCGCCGCCTGGCCGGACGGACTGCAGGTCGGCGGCGGCATCACGGCCGACAACGCCACCGAATGGATCGATGCCGGGGCATCGCACATCATCGTCACCTCGTGGCTCTTTCGCGACGGCCGACTCGATGAGGGTCGGCTCGGTCAGCTTGGCCAAGCGCTTGGCCAAGCGCGGCTCGTCATCGACCTCAGTTGCCGCAAACGCGATGGCGACTACTTCGTCGTCACCGATCGCTGGCAGACCTTCACGGATCTCCGCGTCAACGCTGACACGCTGGGCCACCTGGCCAAGCACTGCGACGAATTCCTCATTCACGGCGTCGATGTCGAGGGCCTTGGCCAAGGGATCGATGAGGCGCTCGTTCAACTGATCGCCGAACACAGCCCCATTCCCGCCACCTACGCCGGGGGAGCCAAGTCGATGGAGGATTTACAACGCGTCACCGCGCTTGGCCAAGGGCGGGTTCACCTCACCGTTGGCTCCGCGCTCGACATCTTCGGCGGCAGCGGCGTGCGCTACGAAGACGCCGTGGCGTTTAACCGAAAAGATGGCGCGGACTCGCAGGCTCGTCCCTCCAACTGAAACCAAGCGTAATCCTAAAAAATCTTATTGTGACAACAAAAAAACCCCGCTTGGCCAAGCGGGGTTTTCGGTCAAATTGAGCGCAGCCCTTATTTCGTGCTGAACTTGTGGATGGTGGTCTGCGTGTACTTTTCCTTTGGACGCAGCACCGTGCTCGGGAACTGCGGCTGGTTGATGGAGTCCGGGTAATGCTGGGTTTCCAGACAGAACGCGTTGCGGAACTCGTACTTCCAACCGCCCTTGCCCACCTCGGAGCCGTCCAGATAGTTGCCGGTGTAAAACTGGATACCCGGCTCGGTGGTGAAAATCTCCAGCACACGTCCAGACCCACCCTCCTCGACACGGGCCGCAAGACTCAGCTTGCCGAACTCGGTCTTGTTGAGACAGTAGTTGTGATCGTACCCACCCGGGTCACCGGTCAGCTTGGCGATCCGCGCACCGATCTTGGTCGGCTTGAGGAAACTCATCACGTCATCAACTTTCAGGATTTCGCCGGTCGGGATGCCTGTGTTGTCGACTGGGGTGTAGTGGTCGGCATTCAGATGCAGCACGTGGTCGAGAATCGTGCCCTTGCCGGCCAGATTCCAGTAGGCGTGGTTGGTGAGGTTCACCGGGGTCGCCTTGTCGGTGGTGGCGAGGTAGTCGATCCGCAGCTCATTGTCGTCGGTGAGCGTGTAGGTCACCTTCATCTTTAGTGCGCCGGGATAACCTTCATCGCCGTCCGGGCTCGTGTGGCTGAATGCCACCGCCTGGCCGTTCTTGCTGCGCACGACGCGCGCGGACCAGACCTTCTTGTCGATGCCGATATTTCCACCGTGGAGGTGGTTCGGATCGTTGTTCGTGGCCAGAGTGTATTCCTTGCCCTCGAGCGTGAACTTACCCTTGGCGATGCGGTTGGCCACACGGCCGGTGGTCACACCGAGGTAGGAATGTCCATCGAGGTAATCCTCAAGTTTGTCATGCCCGAGCACCACGTCGCCGAGTTTGCCGTTTTTATCCGGCACATGCATCTCGGTGAGCATTGCGCCGTAGGTGATGATCTTCGCCTTCAACCCGTTTTTGTTGGTCAGGATGTAGGCATCCACCTTTTTGCCGTCTTCGGTTTTTCCAAATGCTTCTTTTTTCACGGAACCCTTCTTTTTCTTTTTCGCGGCCAAGGCCGGTTGCTCGACTGCCGCGCCGGCAAGGAGCATCCCCGCCGCAAAAAGTGCCATTGTTTTCTTCATAATTTCTGTCAGTTATCCCGCCGTTTGGCGTGGTGTGAAGTGGCGCACGTTTCTATTGGCCAACCTGCCCGCTGTCAACGCCATTCGAAACCAAGCGCTTGGCCAAGCGCAGACATCCTGATCAAAAACTCCCTCTCCCTGGACAGGGAGAGGGCCGGGGTGAGGGTGGATTTAAGTTTTTCACGGGATCGCAACTCGCCGACCAGTTTCAGTCCTCCCCCTCATCCGGCTTACGGCCACCTTCTCCCCCGCGGGGGAGAAGGAATTCAAATAATGCGCTTGGCCAAGCGATAAAAAACGGGAACCGTCATCGGTTCCCGTTTGAGAATAATTTGTGCGCTTAGCCTAGGTGAGGGTGATTTGATCGCCCTCCTTGAGGGTGACGATCGCCTTTTTCCACCGGGGGGTACGCCCTTCGTGGCGGGTGCGCTTGCGACGCAGACGGCCGTTCATGTTCATGGTGTTGACTCGATCAACCTTGACCTTGAATAGGATCTCCACAGCACGGCGAATGTCGTTCTTGTCGGCGGCCGGGTTGGCCACGAGGTGAACCTGCTGTCGAATGGCGGCCTTGCCCCCTTTCTTTTGGGCGGCCAGTTCGGCCATCTCATCGCAGCGTTCCTGCACGGCCATAACCTTCTCGGTCAGGCGTACTGTTTTAATGACATCAAATGGGCTCATGTTGGTTACTTGCTCAGGCGTTGTTCAAACTTCTCGTAGCCGTCCTTGGTGAAAACCAAAACATCCGGCCAGAGGATTTCGTAGGTGTTTAGCGAGTCGCTGGTGGTGGAGCGCACGCGCTGGATGTTGCGTGCGGAGAGTGCCACATTGCTGTCTGCCTCGCCAGTGACGAGTACGGCGCTGGAATACTGGGCCTTGGCTGACTTGGCAGGATCGACGCCCAATGCGTTGAGTGTCTTGGCCAACTCGGCTGTTGCCGGTTTTTCCAGATTCAACCCGTCGACGATCAGCACCTGACCATCCTTGACGCGCTCGGTGAATGCCTTGCGCACGGCGAGGTCGCGAACTTTCTTGTTCAGTTTCTTGATATAGACGCGTGGCTTGGGGCCGTGGGCCACGCCACCGCCACGCCAGATGGGGTTGCGCTTGTAGCCGACACGGGCTCGGCCGGTGCCTTTTTGGCGCCACGGCTTTTTGCCACTGCCGGCGACCTCGGCCACGGTCTTGGTGCTGGCAGTGCCGGAACGCTGTGCGGCGTTGTAGGCAACGACCGCCTCGTGAACCGCCTGTTGGCCCTTGTCATCGTCCACCGGGGTGAACTTGGCCTCAAGTTCGCCCTGATCGGCGCCGGTGGTGTCCTTGATTGCTAATTTCATTTTCTAAAACCTCCGTCCCTTATTTTTTTTGTTTCGGCTTTTTCTTCGCCTCACGGATGACGACGTAGTCTCCCTTGGCACCGGGGATGGCTCCCTTGACGAGCAGGAGGTTGTCGTCGGCCAGCACCTGAATGACCTCGAGGTTCTGCACCGTGCGGTTGGCCTGTCCCATGTGACCGGGCATTTGTTTGCCCTTGATCACATAGCCGGGTGTTGAACCCGCGCCAATGGAACCGGGACGACGACGCCAGCCACCGGAACCGTGTGATCCACGGCCGCCACCGAAATTCCAGCGCTTGACCACGCCCTGAAAGCCACGGCCCTTGGTCTTGCCGATGACGTCGACGTAGTCGCCAGCCTCAAATACATCCGCGCCAATGGAGTCGCCGGGATTCACCTCGAGGGAGAAGTCGCGGAATTCCTTGATACGGCGCACCGGGTTGATAGCGCGATCTTCCCAGGCCTTGCGGTTGGCCAAGCGGTCCTTGCCCTTGACGGTGCGACCGGGGGAACGCGATGTGAAATTGTCCTGTCCGTTGTGTGCCTTGAGGTGACCGCGCTTGGCCAAGCTCAGGCGATGCTCCTTCTGCTCGTCGAAGCCAAGCTGCACGGCCTCATAGCCGTCCTTCTCGGTGGTCTTGCGCTGCAGCACATGGTTGGGACCAGCCTGCACGACTGTGACGCTGACCGCCCTGCCGTCCTCGGTGTACACCCGGGTTTGACCCAGTTTCTTTCCTAATAATCCAACCATGACTACTCAGATTTTAATGGTGATGTCGACACCTGCGGGCAGGTTCAACTTTTTCAACTCGTCCACGGTCTTGGCCGTGGGTTCCATGATATCGATCAGGCGCTTGTGTGTGCGCTGCTCGAAGGTCTCATGGGCCTTCTTGTCGACGTGAGGGGAGCGTCCCACGGTGAATCGCTCGATCCGGGTCGGAAGCGGGATCGGTCCCGCAACCAGTGCACCCGTGCGTTTCACCGTCTCGACGATATCCCCGGCCGACTGGTCGATCACTCGGTGATCGTAAGCCTTTAGGCGAATTCGTATGCGGTTCTTTGGCATGATTAATCCTTATTAAGTGCGTGCCGGTTCCCTGGTTTTGCCGCTGATGACTTCCTCGGCAATGCTGCTCGGCACTTCTTCAAAACTAAACGGCTCCATGGAGTAGGAGGCGCGACCCTTGGACAACGAGCGGACCGCAGTGGCGTAACCAAACATCTCAGCCAACGGCACCTCACAGGTCAGCGTGCAGATTTGCTTGGAGTCCATCTCCATCCCAAGGATTTTACCACGACGACGGTTGAGGTCGCCCATGACGTCACCCTGAGATTCCTCCGGGGTGACCACTTCCACCTTCATGATCGGCTCAAGCAGGACGAGGTTGGCCTTTTTACAGGCTTCCTTGACCGCGAAGATGCCGGCCATCTTGAAGGCCAACTCGTTGGAGTCGACCTCGTGGTACGATCCGTCGAC
>JAPPPH010000051.1 GCA_028817635.1 Verrucomicrobiales bacterium
GTTTTGTGGTGGGCGCGTTGAGCATCGCGTTCATCCGACGTGTGCCGGACGTGGCGCCTCCAGAGGAGGAGGCTGGCAAAAAACAGCAAGCACCGTGGGCGGAGATTTTTGCGGCCAAGCCGTTTCGCAAACTGCTCTGGACGGAGCTGTTCATGGCCATCGCACTTGGCGGATTGGCGGCGTTCACGGTGAAGTATCTTAAGGCTGAGGCCGGCATGCAGGCGAACCACATTATGCTCGCCTCGGCGGCCAAGTTCGTCGGGGCGCTGGGCACACTTTGGTTTCTCAAGACGCGGCTGGACCGGTTGGGGAGTCGACCGGTGATCCTGTTTGGCCTCATCATGGGGCTGGTGTGCGTGGTCATGTTTGGGTTGATCGCCGGCAAGGTGGTGCCGTTGAACTTTTACGCCGTGGCCGGGCTTTACCTAAGCTTCGGATTCGTGCTCTGCAGTGTGACGATGTCGATGACGCGACTCGCGATGGCTACCGTGCCGCGACTCGGTAGCAGCCATTATTTTGCGGTGTACGCCGTGGTGGGCAATCTGGCGATGGGTATTTCCCCAACGCTTTGGGGCGTGATGATCGATGTGACATCGGCCAGCAAGGCTGTGTGGCTGGGGATCGAGTGGAACGAGTACACTCTCTATTTTGCCGGCGTGGCGGGGGTGCTGATGTTGACCGCCCTGACGACGATACGGCTGGAGGAAGCCAAGGCGGCAAGGTTGAACGAACTGTTTCTCGACCTTGTTCGCCACTCGCCGCTCCGTAGCTGGTTGAGGAATTGATGGGTGCGGCTTGGCCAAGCGCTTGGCCAAGTGGTGTTGTTAATCCTGAGTATTGCGTCGCTCGAAAAACGGGACGAGGAACGTA
The DNA here is from genome assembly GCA_028817635.1 of Verrucomicrobiales bacterium. Lineage (GTDB taxonomy): Bacteria > Verrucomicrobiota > Verrucomicrobiia > Limisphaerales > UBA1096 > UBA1096. Next base: position 871 of record JAPPPH010000051.1, read on the forward strand.
TCCACCACCAGTTGAATTAGGTGATAGATGGCAAGCGGAAGGGCGCCAATGGGGTTGTCACCAAAGAAACGTTCCCAAAGATAAATCCCGTTGGGCAGCGTTTTCTGTGAACCGGAGAAAACCAGTGCGGTGCCCGTGCCGCTGTCCAGTCGGAACAGCAGGCTGATACCAAAATTCCATCCCAACAGGATCGCGTGCAACAGCGCGGAGACGAGCGCGATGCGGAGGACGATTTCCGTGTTGCCCTGAATCTGGCCGGTGGCCACCGAGAAGCCGGAGTAAACAAAAACAAGGATGATCAATTGTGGCACGAGACGTATGCCACCGATGAGCGGCTGGACTTTGTCCCACAAAAAACGGCGCAACACCTGACCGAGCACAACCGGCAGGATGACCACCTGCAGCATTTTTAAAATCATGCTCACCACCGGGAGTTTCACCTCTGCTCCAACGCTGAGTTGCAGGATGAAAGGGGTCAGCACAACGGTGAGTGAACTGGAGAGTAGCGTGAAGATGAGCGCGATTTCCTGATTGCCGCGAGCCAGCACGGTCAGAGCGAGCGCCGAGGCGAGGCTGCTTGCCTGCGCGGCCATGATCATCACCGCCGTCAAGAAATGGGCGCTGTCCTCCGGTTGCAAACCGATAGCAAGCCCGTAAGCGACGAGGGGGGCGATGCCGTAGGTTGAGAGGAGCACCAACCCGATCGCACCGAGGTTGGCAGCCTGGCTTCGGAGTTTGCCGGTGTTCAGCGTGAAGCCGGAGATACCCATCATTACACCGACCAAAACCGGGGTCACCCAGCCGGTGTCCTTAATCGCCATGCCTCCGCCGGGCAACCACAGTCCGACCGGGATCATCAACACCAGCAGTGTCAAAAACCAGTAGCGGCTGAGGAACGCACGCCAACGGTTGCTGTCGGCGGCGGTTGGTTCGGAGACGCAACCCATGTGGCGGGGCAGTATGCGGACGCCGCTGGGGCAACTCAATGGGGATTTGACACGAGGGGTGCGTGTGACCGAATTTCCCGCATGCACTTTCGTCGATGGGGTCTCTTGTTTGCCGTGCTGTGGTTGGCGCATGGTTCGCTGATTTCTCAGGTGCCACCGGCGGCGGAGATCTACAGCCGCTTTGGACTTGGAAAACCGGGCAAGCCGATCGAGGGGTTTGAGGGCCGGAAATTCGCGTTGAGTCCAAACGAAGTGGTCGTTTTCATCGGCCAGGAGAATCTGGTTCGTGAACAAAAATCCGGTGCGATGGAGTCGATGCTCGCCTCCGGTTTTGCCACACACAAACCGAGGTTTCGCTTCATGGCCTGGGAGGCGGATACGGTTTACGATCAGTGGCGCGAAGCCAATTTTGGAGAATGGCCCGCACAACTTCACGCCGCAGGGGCGACGATGTTGGTCGTCCAGTTTGGGCAGATGGAATCGCTTGACGGTATCGGGCGACTCACCGAGTTCACCTCGGCGTATCATCGACTGCTGGATGAGTTCGCGCAGCGCACCCGGCGTGTGGTACTGCTTTCGCCCTTGCCGTTTGAGTCGCCGCAGGCTTCCCACGCGCCGGACCTGCTCAGCCGGAATGCCGATGTGTATGCCTACACGAGGGCGGTTCGGGAGATTGCCGTACAACGGGGTGCGGTGTTTGTGGATCTATATTCGCCGTTCGTCGACAGCTCGGATTCGCGCGTGGTCGAGCGTCTAACGGAGAATGGAATCCACCTGACGGAGCAGGGGCTGGAGCGGGTCGGTGCGGAGGTTGCAAGGCAGTTGGGTATCGACTTGGCCAAGGTGCCGCCTCCGGGTATACGCGAGGAGATCGTCCGCAAAAACCAGTTGTGGTTCGACTGCTGGCGGCCGGCGAACTGGTCGTTCGTTTACGGCGACCGGATCAGCCAGCGATACGGCCGGGCCAGTGGCGGACTGCCGTCATTGAAGGCATCGTTCGAGCGGCAGTTGCCGCTGTTGCAAGAGGCGGAGCGGCGGGTTCACGCGCTGGCGCTTGGCCAAGCGCTGGCGCCGTACAGCCCGAAGCCGATCCCCTTGGCCAAGCCGGAGAAAAAAACGCTGACACCGGAGGAGCAGTTGGCCGCCCTCACCGTGGCCGACCGGTACGAGGTAAACCTGTATGCCTCCGAGGTCGACGGTGTGGTGAAGCCGATTCAGTTTTCCTGGGATGAAAAACGGCGACTGTACGTGGCCTGTTCGCCGACCTACCCGCAAACGTTGGCCAGTTCGCCCCGTACCGATTACATCCTTGTTTTGGAGGACACGAATGGCGATGGCCGGGCGGATCGGTCGCACCGGTTTGCCGAGGGGTTGACGATGGTTCAAGGGGTCGAACCGGGGGCGGGCGGGCTGTATGTCTGTGATTTTGATCAACTATTGCACTTGAAGGATTCCGACGGGGACGGCCGAGCCGATGTGCGGCGCGTGCTTTTTTCCGGATTTGGCATTGGCGACACGCATCAGCTCGTGAACAGCATCAGCCACGGGCCGGACGGTAGTCTTTGGTTCACGCAAGGGTTGCACGCGATGTCGCGAGTGGAGTCGCCGTGGGGTATCGTGCGGCTGGATCGTTCTGCCGTGTGGCGACTGCGTCCGCGGGAGCTTCGGCTTGAGGGGTTTTTCGGAGGCGGCATGGCCGGCGCGAATTGCTGGGGCGTGACGTTTGACGACTACGGGCAGGTGTTTCACAAAAGCGGAGATCGTCCCCACGGCTACTGGACGGTGCCGGGAATGGTGCGCGGGGGCAGTCCTTCCGGCAGCAGTTCAGCGACAGAGGCGAGTGTGTCGTACCGCAATTCGCCGGAGCAGTATCACCCGATCGGCGCGCTGTTTGAAACGTCCCCCAAAACCACGGCAATCGACATCGTCGGGACACAGGCGCAACCGCCGGAGATTCAGGGCAATGCATTGATCGGTGGTTACTTTGGATCGGTGGTGGAGTTGCATGAGATTCTCGATGACGGCGCCGGGTTCAAGAGCAAACAGCACCCCCGGGTTGTGACGTCCTCGTCGCCAACGTTTCGACCGGTGGACGTGAGCGTCGGGCCGGATGGCGCGATGTATCTGGCTGACTGGACGAACCCAGTCATCGGTCACTATCAGGCGAGCTACGCCAACCCCAACCGCGATAAGACGAGCGGGCGAATTTGGCGGATCACGGCAAATGGCTTTCCGCCGATCCAACAACCGGATCTCGCTGCGATGTCGGTCAGCGATCTGCTGGAGCAATTGTCCTCGCTGGAACGCTGGACGCGGTATCAGGCCAAGCGGCTGTTATTTTATCGGCCAAGCGCGAAGGTGATTCGCGAGACGGACGCCTGGCTGGCCAAGCGCTGGGATGTGGCCGACGATAAGTGGCTATTGGAAGTGATCGGCGTGTACGAGGCGCACGAGGCGGTGCGGCCAAGGCTGCTCGACCGGCTGTTGGCCTCGGAGGATCACCGCGTTCGCGCCTATGCCACGCGCGTGGCCGGCAAGTGGGGCACGCGCCTGGCCAAGCCGCTGGCCCGACTCAGGCAGCGGGCCGTTGACGAACATCCGCGCGTCCGACTGGAGGCGGCGGTGGCGGCGACGTATGTGCCCCGGGCCGAGTCGGTCGAGGTCGTCATGCAGGCGTGGGCCGGAGAGCGGGATCGTTTTCTCGATTACGCCATTGGCACGAGCGCGCGGGCGTTGCAGCCGTATTGGGATCATGCCTTGCGCGACGGAAAACTGGATTTTGCCGGCCACACAGATCACGCGGATTTTTTGCGAAAGCTACGCGGCTCGCCGCCGAAACGGGCATCGGAGGGGGAGAGGCTCTACAACATGGCCTGCATGGCCTGTCATCAACCGGAGGGGAAAGGTCTGCCCGGGGTGTACCCGCCGCTGGTCGACAGCGAGTGGGTGAGCGGTGATTCGGAGCGCTTGGTCAAGGTGATCCTGCATGGGTTGGCCGGCCCAATCTCCGTCGCAGGAAAAAAATACGGGACTGGTAACGCCGTGCCGATGCCGGCGATCGGAGGGCTGAGTGATGCCCAGATTTCCGCAGTGTTGTCCTATATCCGAAAGGCGTTCGGCAAGGGGGCACCGGAAATCTCCGCTGATACCGTGAAATTAATCCGCGCCAAGACGGCTGGACGCGCCGAGCCTTGGACGGCCGAAGAGTTGCGTTGAATAACGGCTTGGCTTGCGCTTGGCCAAGCGGGCCACTAGCGTCCGGCTCTCGTGATCACGCTGCGGTTCATCAGCCTGCTTGGCATTCTGACCTTCCTCGGCTTGGCCTGGGCGATGTCCACCCATCGCCGCCGCATCCCGTGGCGGGTGGTCGGTTGGGGGATGGGCCTGCAGTTGATCATCGCGCTGCTGGTGTTCCAGACACAGCTTGGCCAGGGGCTGTTCGAGGCGGCCAACGTGGCCATCACCAAGTTGAACGAGTTCGCCAACGAGGGATCCAAGCTGGTGTTTGGTCCATTGGCTGAACCGGAGAGCATGGGCAGTGTGTTCGGCCCAGACAAAAGTGTGCTCTTTGTTATCGTCATTCCGGCCACGATCATTTTTGTCTCGGCACTTTCCTCGCTACTATACCACTGGCGCGTGCTGCCATGGATCGTCACCGGCATCGCCTGGGTGATGCGGCGCACGTTGCGCACGAGCGGCAGCGAGACACTGGCCTCGGCCGCGAATGTATTCATGGGACAAACCGAGGCGCCGCTGATCGTGAAGCCGTACCTCGCCGGGATGACGCGCAGCGAGTTGATGGCGTTGATGGTGGGCGGCATGGCGACCATCGCCGGAGGTGTGGCGGCGGCGTACGCCGCGTTTGGGATCAACGCCGGCCATCTTTTGACGGCATCGCTGCTGAGTGCGCCCGGGACGCTGGTGATCGCCAAGCTGATGTTTCCCGAGACGGAAAAAAGCGCAACGGCGGATGAGGCCTGCGAACTACCGAGGAGTCCGGCCACCAACAGCATCGATGCCCTGTGTCAGGGTGCGGCGGATGGGATGCGTCTGTCGATCAACGTGATCGCCATGTTGATCGCCTTCATCGCGATGGTGTATCTCGCCAACGCGCTGCTGGCCTGGGCGTTGTCGTGGACGGACTGGACCATCACCATTCAGGAGGTGGTCGGTTGGCTGAACGTACCGTTTGCCTTCATGATGGGCGTGCCGGCCGACGAATGCCTGCGGGTGGGCACGGTGCTGGGCGAGCGGGTGGTGCTCAATGAGTTTGTCGGCTTTCTCAGCCTGTCCAACATGACCACGGGGGAGGGCGCTCTGAGCGAACGAACCGTGACAATCGCGACGTTCGCGCTGTGTGGGTTTGCCAACTTCGCCAGTGTGGCGATCCAGATCGGGGGAATCAGTACGCTGGTGCCGGAGCGGCGGGTGGACCTGGCCAAGCTGGGCCTGCGGGCGATGGTCGGAGGCCTGTTGGCCTGTTACCTCACCGCCAGCGTGGCCGGGTTGTTGATGCGCTAGCCGGTCTCGGTTACGACTGGCTTGTCGGGGATGGGAAAGGTGAGATGAAAACTGGCACCTTCGCCCGGTGCACTCTCGACCCGGGCCGAGCCGCCGTGAAGCTGGGTGACGTGCTTGACGATGGAGAGGCCAAGGCCGGTGCCGCCCATCTCGCGTGAGCGCGCCTTGTCGACCCGGTAGACGCGTTCAAAAAGACGCTCGCACGCCTCGGCAGGAATGCCGGGGCCATCGTCGGTGACGCACAGGTCCACTTCGCTGCCGTCGCTTTTTGCCGAGACACAGACGCATTCGCCTCCGTACTTGATGCCGTTTTCGACCAGGTTATTCAGTGCCTGAAAAACGCGTTGGCTGTCGGCGAACAGGCTCAACTTTTCTCCGACATTGTTTTCCAGTCGAACCCCCTTTTTGCCGGCCATCTCGCGGAGGCTGTCGAGCACACTGTCCACCAGTAGTCCGAGATCGACATCCCGCAGTTCCAGCCCGATCCCGCCCGACTCGAGCCGCGACAGGGTCAGAATGTCCTCGATCAAAAAAGTCAGCCGGTTCGAGTGGTTTTCGATCTTCGCGAGAAAACGGTGATTCATCGAATCGGGATCCTCTTCGGCGTCGAGCAGCGTCTCGACGTAGCCCTTGATGATCGAGAGTGGCGTGCGCAACTCATGGCTGACGTTGGCGACAAACTCCTGCCGCAGATTCTCCAGCCGCTTCATTCGTGTCAGGTCGTGGAACATCAGGATCGCGCCGCGATGACCGCCGTCCTTCTCGCGGATCGCCACGCCGTTGGCCTGCAGGAATCGTTGCTCGAGATCCGGTAGCATGAACTCCTCCTGCTCGATGCTGCTCTCCACCTTGAGCCGCTCGATCAGGTCGTTGGCCTGATGGATGCGGATGGCCTCCATCACGGTCTTGCCGCTGGGGTTTTCCGACAGGTCGAACAACCGGCAAAACGCCTGGTTTGCGAACTCGATACAGCCGTTGGCATCAGTGACCAAGACGCCCTCCGGCATGTTCGCGAACATCTCGGCCATGCCGACCGCCTTGGCCAGACCGGTCTCTCCGCCGGGAGGCTTCGCTTGGCCAAGCGCAAGCGAGCGGTAGCGTTTTTGCCAAAAAAGATGCAGGCCGATCAGGCAGCCAATCAGAATGATGGAGACGGTCCAGCCGATCATGACGCCGGTTCGACGTAGCGGTAACCGACACCGCGAACGGTCTCGAGGTACTCGGCCGCTTGGCCAAGTTTGGCACGCAGCCGCTGCATCGTGGT
>JAPPPH010000518.1 GCA_028817635.1 Verrucomicrobiales bacterium
ACACCCTGAGCCGTTCCTCCAGCTCGATCAGCCGCTCCTCGCGGCCGGTGGTCAGGACTGCATCGATCGTGCGGTCGCCGATCACCTCGCGCATGACCGCCTCGTTCATCGCGCGGAATGTGACAATCGGATCCCGAACCCGGAATAGAAAATCATACGCATCGTTGACGAGGTACTGCGTGGCCCACTGGACGTCAGCCACGTTTAAGTCGCCGGTGACGATGAGTGAGGCGCCTCCGCCTTGGCGCGGTGCGTAGCGGGTGCCTCGTTGTGGCCGGACCTCGACCGTGGTGAACCCGAATTCCTCCTTGCGGATTGTGGTCACCTCGACGTGGTGCACCTTGTCGATCCCGAACGGCAATTTGAATTTCAGCCCCTCGTCGGTCACGACGTCGCCGTGGACTTTGCCCAACCGCAGCACCACGGCGTGCTCCTGCGGGTTGACCTTGTAAAAACTTGTCAGGACTGCCAGTGCGATCAGCACAACGCCGATTCCGCCAAGAATCATTTTGTTCAGCGCCTGGGGGTTGATCCGAATTTCGTTTGGAAAATCAGCCATCGTTCGAACGCGGCAGTCTGCTGGCGGGGCGGGGCGGTTGCAAGATTAACCGCGCTTGCGGCCAAGAATCCGCGAGGCACCCAGCCCCACGAGAAAGATGGAGAGCGTGCCGATAACGGTGATCATGTTGGCGTGGAACGGACTGCGGAACCATCCAAGGTCACCATCCATGTCCGGTGTAAACGTCATCCATAGAATCACCAGCACGCCGATTGTCGCACCGATAGCGGCCCCGGCATTGGTCGCCCGGCGGCTGATGAAGCCCAGCAGGAACAACCCCAGCATGCCACCGGCGAATACGCCGCTGATCTTCCACCACGCGTCGAGGATGCTCTTCACGCCCATCATCGCGAGGGCGACACTTGTGCCGATCAACCCGAACACCACGGTCATGATGCGGAGGAATCGCAGACTCTCCGCCTCGGTCGCACTTGGCCGGAACCAGCGTCGATAAAAATCCTGCAGCGCGATGGTGGACGAACTATTGAGGCTGGTGTCGATGCTGCTCATGGCGGCGGCGAACAGGGCGGCGATCAACAGCCCGGCCAAGCCGGCCGGGATGCGGTTGGCGATGAAGTGTGGCAGTACGTTGTCGCCGTACTTGGCCGGTTTCATCTCCCCGGCCAAGCGCTTGGCCTCGGCGGCTGCCTCCGGAGAGCCCTTGGCCAAGCCGGGTGATTCTTCTTCGACCAGCTCGGTCGCCTTGGCCAAGCGCAAATCCTCAAGCAGCGCCGGGTGTTCCTGATAATAGGAAAACAAAATCGAGCCGATGAAGAAAAACATCAGCGCCACCGGCATGTAGAGTAGCGCGCCCATCCAGACCGAGCGGCCGGCGGCTTTTTCGGAGTCGGCCGCGTGGTAGCGCTGCACGAAATTCTGGTCGATGCCGAAGTTGGTCAGGTTGATGAAAATGCCGTACAGCAGCATCACCCAGACGGTGGAGCTGGCGAAGCTCAAGCCCATGTCGCCAAGGCTGAATTTTTCTGCCTCGTTCGCGTGCGTGAATGCCTGCCCTGCTCCCTCCGGCATGCCGGTGAGGATCAGCACCACCACGAAGATCGCCCCCAGAGTGAGGATGACGCTTTGGATGGCATCGGTCCAGATGACCGCCTCGATGCCGCCGAGCAGGGTGTAAAGCGTCACCGCGATTCCGGACACGATGATGATCGTTTCCAGCTCCCAGCCGGTCAACGCACTCAGGCCCACGGCCACACCGAACATGATCGTGCCGACGCGAGAGATTTGGGTGAGCAGATAGCAGGCGACCGCGTACATGCGTGCCCAAGGGCCAAACCGTTTTTCGAGGTGCTCGTAGGCGGAGAGGCCGGCGTTTTTCCGGTAAAACGGCACGAACCACTTGACCGCGATGAACGCGGCGATCGGCAGTGAGAGGCTGAATACGAAGCCGTTCCAGTTGCCACCATACGCCTTGCCCGGGACGCCGATGAAGGTGTTGCTGCTGAGGTACGTGCCGAAGATGGAGAGGCCGCAAACCCAGCCGGGCAGCGAGCGGTTGGCCACCGTGAAGCCCTCCACCGAGGCGCTACGTTTACGAAAGTAAAACCCCGCGCCGACGAGCAGCACAAAGTAGATGACCAGAACCGCGAGGTCGGGTGTTCGCAACTCGGCCAGCATCATCGTTTAGTTGCGGCCCTGCTCGGACAGGTACCGGATCAGGTCGGCGAGCTGTTGTCGACTGAGGTTGGCGGTCAACCCGGCCGGCATGGCGGAGCCCAGTTCAGTTTGCTCGCGAATCTCCCCGTGCGGGATGGTGATGGTCGCGGCCTGTGTCAACGGCCGGAGGATGACGTCCTTCGCGCGCGAGCGTTGCTCGTAACCCTGATGCACGTTGCCGTTTTTTGTTGTTACCTGCAGCAGGCTGAAGCCCTCCTTCACGTGGCGGCCCGGCCAGAGTGTTTCCTCGATGATCCGCTCTGTGCTGAGCGTGTTGCCGATTGTCTCCAGTTCCGGCCCGATGAACGGAATACCGGCGTTGCTGGCAGCCCCGACCCTGTGGCAGGCGATGCAGCCCGCGGCTGCAAACATCAACTTGCCGTTCGCCGCATCCGCCTTGGTCGCCGCCTTGGCCAAGCTGGAAACGTACTTCGCGGAATAGGTTGGCACGCTGCTTTTCACGCCGGCCACCTTGCCGAGATACTCCATCAGCTTGGCCTCACTGCTGCCGATCGATTGAAGCCTTGCCAGTGCTGTCGCAGCGGGCGCCTTGCCGACCCGTGCCTTGGCCAAGGCCTTGGTCAGGGCGTCGCCGCCGGTTTCGCGATTGAGGAATGTCTGCAGCACTTCATCGACCGCTTGGCCATTGCCGATCATGCCGGCACCGAGCGCGGCCGCCTCCGGCAGGTTTAGCCGGGCGAGACTTTCAAGCCCGGCGATCCTCAGTCCGCTTGGGGCGTCGCTGCAGACGAGCTTGGCCAAGCGCTTGGTTTCGTCCGCACCCAAGTCGCCCAAAGTGCGCACGGCAGCCAGGCGCGTGGCCTGTCCGGTGTTGTCGCTGAACGCGAGTGTTGCCGTGGCGGCCTGCAATTCGGCGACCTTCCAGCGCGAGATCAGGCCAAGCGCCTGCACTCGCAGCCGTTCGTTCGTGCCCTCGAGCGCGGCGCTCAAAATGACCTGCAGGTCGCCCTCCGGTTTTTCGTCGCGACCGGATGCCGCGAGCGCCTCCCAAGCCGCCACCTGGCTGGCGGTCGAAAGGTGAAAGCCCGGTTCAAAAATCTGCCGCAACTCCGCCGGCCCACCAAGCGAGGCGATGCCCCTGTAAATCCCGGGCAACCCGTTGGCGCTGATTTCTTCCGACTTGGCCAAGTTCATCAGGCGGGAGAGCATCTGCTGGGAGCCACCTTTCTCGAGCACGGCTAGCATCGAGCCGGTGTCCTCGGCGAAGTCGAGCGTGCCTTCGGTCAGCCCGGCCATCCAGCGGCGCTCCTGATGTCGCACCGCCTGCGTGAAGGCGTAGTCGATCCACTTGTCGCGCGAATGCCTTGAGACCGCTTGGCCGGCCAGCTTGATTACCCCAGCCTGTGGCACCTGACCGCAGGAGAGAATTGCCTCGAGACGCACCTGCGGGTGGGCATCGTTTGCGGCCAACTCGAGCAACTCGTGCGTGTTCGCCAGCCGATCATGCCAGCGACTGGCAAGTCGTGCCGCGAAGGCGCGGAGGCGATGATCGTCGGAGGCCAATGCACGCTCGAGCAGTTGTGGGCTGGCCGCCTCGGCGGTTGCGCACAGCGCGAGAGCCTCAAGCAGGTTGCGGCTGTAATTCGGCTCGTCGGCATCCATCCGGCGAATCCATCGATCGGCCATGTCGCGCACGAGTGAGCCGTGGCGTTTACTGAGTTCAAACTTGGCCTGCTGCCGGGTCCAGCGCTCGGGCGCCTTGAGTTTGTCAAGCAACTGGCCGGTGGAGTCCTTGGCGAATGTCGGCTTAGGCGCGAGCGGGTTTTTCTTGTAGGTCACCCGCCAGATTCGGCCGTGGTGCAGGTCGCGTGTCGGATCGCGGAAGTAGTCGTCCTGATGGCAGATGACATTGTTGTAAAAATCGGCGACATAGATCGCGCCATCCGGCCCCATGCGAATGTCGACCGGGCGAAACTTGCGGTGGCTGGACTTGAGCACCGGGTCCTGCCAGTAGAGCTTGAAGCCGGAACCCTCCGGCCGCAGCGAAAAACGCTTCACGGTGTTGGACTTGAAATCGTTGATCACGAACTGGCCGCGCATCGACTCCGGCATGTTGCGGCCGTTGACCATCTCGACGCCGCAGTAGCCGCCCGGGTTGCCGATGCGGCCGAGTCGCAGCCGGTGCTTGGCTGGGATGGAGGCCGGGGTCAGGTAGGTCACGCCGCCGGCTCCGTCGACCACGAGCGACTGGCCCCAGTCATCGAACACCACGCCCCACGGGTTGCCTGGCCCCATGAAATCGTCCAGCAAGCCGTGCAACTCCAGCCGGCCCGGCCGCAGCCGATACACGCCGGCCTGATACAGCGACGACACGCCCCACGGCGTTTCCACGCGCGACTCGATGCCGTCGCCCTGGCAGAAAAACAGCTCGCCATCCGGACTCCACGTGAACGAGTTCATCGCCTGGTGCGTGTCGCCGGTGCCGAATCCGCTGAGCACCAACTTTCGCTCGTCCGCCACGCCGTCCCCGTCCGTGTCACGCAGGAAAAGCAGGTCGGTCGACTGTCCGACGTACACCCCGCCGTTGGCGGTTTCGAGCCCGGTCGGGATATTCAGCCCGTCCGCAAAGACCGTTGAGCGATCCGCCTGGCCGTCGCCGTCGGTGTCGGTGAGCAGGATAATTTTGTCGTTGGGAATCTCGCCTGGTTTCAGGTGCGGATACGTCCACGTGCAGGCCACGTACATCCGCCCCTCGGCATCCCAGCGCATGGTCAGTGGATTTTCCACGCCGAGTTTTTCCGAGGCGAACAGGTTCACCTCGAAGCCGTCAGCTGGCTGAAATTCTTTCAACTCCTCCTCCGGCGAGACGGCCGGTGTCGGTGCGGGCAGCGGGAATTGTTCGGCGATTCTCGGCTTGGCCAAGCCCTTGGCCACGGCGGCCACGTTTTGTTCCGCGGCTTCGATCAGCGCCGGGATTTTGTCCCTCTCATCACGGATGCTGGGTACGTTCTTTTGATTGCCGATGCTGAACACGCGCCGGTTGTCGTCGCCGAACAAGCACTTCCAGTTGGCCGGTCGCCAGTAGTCGAACCACAGCCGATGCTTCTCACGAACAGAGACCAGCAGGTCGTCGAGCCCCGCAAACCCATTGGCGCGCTCGATGCCAAGCGCGGCCGCGATGTGCAGGGCAAATGCCGCCTGGTTTTCGGGCTCCACGTGAAGCCCGTTTTTGGTGAATGAATTCTCGGCATCGGTGAACAGGTCCACGAATAACGACTCGTGTTTTTCGGCCGCGACACGTAGCGCGTTCACGTAGCGCCGCAGATCATCATTGCGACTGCGCAGGTCGGGGTAGAGTGGATCGTTGGCATCTTCAAACGGAGTGGGAGACAGCACGATTAACTGTCGATTTCCTCCTCGCAGCCTACCTAACAACTTGTCGCTGCCCTCGATGAATGCCTCGACTCCCTCGCCGCCGGAGAACGCCTCGTTTTTACCAAGCTGAACAATTACCACAGTGGCCTTGACGGTGGCCAACTGTGTCTCGAGATTGCCCAGCCCCTTGATGCCGCGAAAACCGCCGCTGCGCCACCGGTCGATCTCGGTGCCCAGCGCGAACACCGTATCGCCCTCCCACGACATGTCGCGGAATTTCGGCAGGTCATCTTTGAACTTCGCCGTGAGCAGCGTCTCGAGATGGCCGCTGCGCTGCGCGCGCACCATGTCCGTGCCACCGAGGAACACCACGACATCGTCCTTTGTCAGTTTCAACGAGGACTCCGCGGCAAACGCCACGGCCCCGGTCAACCACATTGAAAAAATGGATAGTAATCTCACGCTCAGGAACAGTGTCTGCGCGGATTGAGCCACAGTTGGCCGGCCGAAACGAGTCTGTTTTGCACTTGGCCTAGCGTGGTCAGCGACGGCTTGGCTTGGGCGGAGCGGAGCGGTGCTGTAGCCAGAGGATATCGGCGTTCTTGGGGGAGGAGACGAAGATCGGGATGCTGACGCCCTTGCGGATTGGTACCGAGGTGCGCGGGTCGACCCATTTTTTGATCACCGCATGGCCATCCGCCAGTGTCACTCCGCCGGCGTTGTTGTGGTAATGAGCCGGGTAATCGACCCAGCGCGTGGCATTCGGGTTGCGCGGATTGTAGCCGTTCATGTCCACTGCAAAGTAGCCGTTGTTGATTCGGTCCTCGCGTTGGTCGAGCACGACGTAAATTTCACTCATCGGTTTGCCGGCGGCGTCCGAGAGTTTGCGCATCGGCCGATAGCCTGCCTGCCACTGCTGCAGGCTGGGCGGATTTAGGAAACCATTCATCGCGATGCTGCGGACACGCGGCAACTCACGCCTGCCGTGGCGCGAAGTGCTTTTGTCTGCCGGGCATTTCCAGATTCCGAGACTCTTGTGGTACGGCCAAAGATGGCTCTGCATCAGGTAGACCGTATTTGTGTTGTCCGGTACCGACTGAGCGTAGTTCAGCCAACCCTGTACCCAGGAGTTTCGCCGGTTGGCGTAGATTGCATTGGGTACCAGTTTGTCGTCGTTATCATCAGTGTACATCGACCAAGAGAAACTCATCTGTCGGAGGTTGTTCATGCAGCTGATCCCGGTTGCTTTACCTTTAGCCCTGGCCAGCGCCGGGAGCAACAACCCTGCAAGTATTGCGATGATTGCGATAACCACCAGTAACTCAATTAACGTGAAAGCGCGACGTTGATTATATGAAGATTTGTTAAAAATAATATAATATATATTTAGAGATGACTTCAAAGGGTTAATTCCTATATGATGGTCCAATATAGACATGCTGCTGTCAATTTAGATTAGTAAGAATCATGTATTGTTGGCCGTCCCAGACCTTTGCTCGCAGGCGTCATAAACACAACTAAAATTCTCAATATTATTCCGCATTAATAATCCGCTTAACTAGCATTTTTTGTTCTTGTTTTTAGTTTTTTTATTGCAATGCTTTTTCTAGCCGGTCCACGTTTAAATCATCAAAATGAATTCGAATCAAAAAAAAGGTTTTACCTTGATTGAGTTACTGGTGGTTATCGCAATCATCGCAATCCTTGCCAGTCTCTTGCTCCCGGCATTGAGCAAGGCAAAATCCACGGCAACCGGAGTCAGTTGTCAGTCTAATCAGAAGCAACTTGGTTTAGGTTGGTTTATGTATCAAGATGATAATGATAATATAATGATGTCTATGAAATATAATACGCTAGAGCTATCGGGAGGGGGCATATTCCCTGCTTATGATAAAAGAGAGCTATGGCCTCCACCTGGAATTCAAACAGCTGACAAAGCTTTAACCTATATCTTCGCGCAACTAGAAAAAGGGCCATTATGGCAATACGCATCATCACATGGAGTCTACCAT
>JAPPPH010000145.1 GCA_028817635.1 Verrucomicrobiales bacterium
ATGGGCTTGGTATCTTTCGGCGTAGGATCTCGAGCCGGTTTGCCCTTGATACGGTTAGCTAACCCTTTCAATGCCAGTGCGTTGGTGACGTTTAGTGAAATGCCCAATTGCATACCCAGCACTTCCCCATCGAGTCCTTTCGTCTTCAGACTCCCCGTACTCCCCCAGTGTAAACCTGCCTTGGGCCAATTAATCGTTACCGGCGGAAGATTGGTTCCATCCGACGCCAACTCGGCTCCCAAGCCGAGTCCATCCAATCCCAATTCATCCAACGAAGGTTCCCCCGACAACAGCGACCGATAAACCGGGCGAATAAAAACATCCTCTACGGCAATGCTCAGTTTTCCACTGGAATCCGCTTGGCCAAGCCGTAGCCACTTGGCCTTCCAAGCCCCATCCCACTCCAGCCGTACCCAGTCGAAGTCCAACTCAATTCCGCGCTTGGCCAAGCGATCCTGCAATTCGCGCTTGGCAAAACCGGGCAATCCGACCTGATTCAAGTATCCCAATCCGGCCGCTCCCAGCGCAATCACCACAAGGCACAGCCAAAGCATACGTCTCAACCATCGACGCTTGGGCTTGGGAGTTTTGGATTCTTTCGACACCAACGAAGAGCCAACCTTACGGCAAAGGTCAGACAAAAAAAACAGCGGAGCATTCAAACTCCACCTGAGAAGAATAGTACTCCGTTCGACAAGGACAGGTTACGGCTGTCAATTGAGCTTTTGAATGTCCGCCAGGTTTTCCTTGAGGATGGCATCCACTTTTTGCAGGACTGCCTCAAACAACGCACTCTCCCCCACATTCATCCAATGATCCAACACGACGGAGTTCGACTTGGCCGTGCCCCCACCCGCTTCGCCTTCCTGCCCCCCTACAGCCGATGCCACCACCTCCATCCCCGACGGAAAATCCTTGTCCTTGGCAAACATCAAAAACGGTTTGCCGTCCGCACCGCGCATGAAGATCAGGGGTAACTCCGAGAGCGTCACAACGTCATTGGCCGAGGCTGTCACGGGCCAAGCCATGTCCCCGGGAAACGGTCGGCGCAGTTGAGTTCCAGACTTACTCCCAGAACTGGCCATCACCCACTCCTTGAATTTCGCCAGTATCCTCCGAATCGCGACTCGATCTGTTTCAGCAAAAGAGAGGAAGTTGGTATCAAACACCTGACGTACGAACGAGATTGAAACGTGAACCACCGGCCCCTTGGATTTCGGCCGGACATCCGCAGACGCCTTTTTGCGCAGGTCAGATACAGTGACCGACTTGTTAAAGTGCTGCACTTTCACGGTCACTGCGTTGGCGGCTTGAAAGCTGTTGTCCCTCTCATACCGAGCCTCATACTCACTCCGGGTCAGGAGGGACAATCCATCTGGGGCCACGAAAAAAATCGTTTCGCTCTCCAACTCCAATGGCACTTGGGCACTCGCTGACAAGCCGCAAAGCAGCAACCAAACTGTCAGCAACATGGATTTCATCCTCAACACGAGCGGGAAAACGAGCCAAACCCGTGCCAATCTAAATGAAAAGGGAAGGTAAATGAAGCCGGAGAAGAGTGACTGGGAGCGAGGCTTGCCGCCAACCGGAGGAGTGTGACGGACAACCGGAATGATTGCCTCACTCCCAGTCTTTCCCCAAAAGACGTCGTAGCAACCCGAAGAACGACGTCAGCCCTTACTTTAGCATGGAGGATGCCATGTTCTTTTGGCTCAAAAACAAGCGATTTTTAGCTGTTTTCGCGCTTGGCCAAGCGGATTGCGTGAAAAACACTCACGCAAGCTGCGTGAAAAACACGCAGTCCAAGCGCTTGGCCAAGCACAAAAAAACCGCCGTCCTCTCGGACGGCGGTTTGTCAAAATACGTCGCTTGGCCTACTCGCCACCTTCGTCGGCCGCAAGTACAGCCCGATAAAAGCCGGTCGCCTCAGCCCAAGATTCCTTGGCCAATTTCTCGGCACTGGCCGTATCCGTGAAGACTGTCTTACCAGTATCGTCGGTGGTCACCTTGGCCAAGCTGTTCCACAAATTCAGGTCTGCGCTAAACTGAATTTCATACTCCGTCCCAGCATCGCCGGTAACGGTTAGCTGCAGTCCCTCCGCGGTCACTCCCGCTACGACCAGCGACGGCTTGGTCGCAGGCGGTGGCTCGATCACCGGCGCTTCCGGAATGAAGACGTTGTCGATAAAGACCGCATCCATTCCTGCAAAGGTGCTTGAGTCCTTGCGATAACGCCACTCAAGTCGGTTGTTGCCAGCCTCCAGTTGAAACTCGAATTTCTTCCAGTTCACCCGGCCGGACCATTTGCCCAGCACGCGACCGTTGAGCAGAAACTCAAGCGCATCCCAATCCTGCTCGGAACTTGCCATGACATGGAAGTATCCGGTGCCTGCGCCGGTTTCCCGCTCGAGTACCAACACGGACTCCTGAGCATCGGTAATCTTGCCGGAGCGCAGGGCATAACTGCCCTCGTAAACGGTATCAGTCTGGGCGTACCACGGCTTATTGCCACTGCTACTCCAACCAGAGTTTGGAGGAATCAATCCTGCCTCAAACGTCGTCAGGCCGGGCACCGGCTGGTCGTTGTCGCGAATCGTCACCGTTGCGGTTAATTCGCCCACGAGTGTCAACCCAGCGGACGGGTTCGACAGAGTCACAGTAAGGGTCTCTGTCGGTTCCTCGTCGAGGTCATCAACGATGCCCACGATCACGGACGCTGTTGAGGCGCCCTCGGCGAACACAAGCGTGCCCGTTGCCGTTGCATCGTAATCTTCACCCGCCTTGGCGGTCCCATCGGTTACGACGTAGTCAACCGCGGACTCCGCAACAAGACCCCCGAAGCGATTGACGACCAGCACCACCTCACCGGCGTTTTCGACCAGTGTGTATTCCGTTTGGTCGAAACTGGCAGAGCTTTCGTTATCAATCACAGCCACCTCGAGCGACACACGACCGCCAAGGTCGAGACCTACCTCGTCGCTGGACAGGTCGACGGTGAACACCTCAGTGCCTTCGGCCAATTCGTCATCCAGAAGGCTTATGGAGATTTTGGCTTCGCGGCCGCCTTTGGCAAATTTGATATCGCCTGAAGCAGCTTCAAAGTCTTCACCCTCCTTGGCGGTGCCGGAAACGGTCTTGTACTGAACGATCACCGGTTCCTGTACCTTGCCGGAGCGCATAAGCGTCAACTCATACTTGGCCACGCCCTCGATGTACTCAACGCGCGGCATCTTGAATTCTACGCGCCCAAGTGCGTATTGCTCGCCCCCGAAAACGCGGGTGATATTGAACTGCTCATAACCACCCACCTCGGTGAATTGACCTCCGAGCAGGATATTCCCGTCCGGCTGAATGGCCACCGTGAAGACCGGTCCGTTGGCTCCCTCACCGGGGTCGAAGTTTCGATCCAACTCACCGTTGTAGTTCAATCGAGCGAAACTGTTGCGGGAGTATCCTGTAATCTCCGTGAACTCGCCACCAATGATCACTTTGCCATCGGAAAGGGTTCCCAGATCAAATACTGCGCCATTGATCGCAACAGCAGCGCCACCCCAAGTTTCATCGAGTGAACCGTCCGCATTCATCCGGGCGACGTACGGTATCTCCTTGCCACCAAACACAGAGAACTCACCGCCGACAACCACTCCGCCATCTTGGAGCAACCCAACTGCATGAATCACTGCGTTGGCGCCAGCCCCGGGAGCAAACGTCGCATCCACGGTGCCATCGGCATTCAATCGACCGACTCGTGGGAGCACGGTGCCTCCGAGTGTGCCAAATTCGCCTACAGCGACGATCTTGCCGTCGGACTGGATGGCGAGGTCGCGCACGGCACGATCCGCACCACCTTCAACCGCGAAAGATTCATCCAGTGTCCCGTCAATATTCAGGCGGGCGATATTGCGAACCGATTGACCGGCAATTTTGGTAAATTCACCGCCAATCACGATCGCGCCGTCAGCCTGAACCGCCACGGCGAACACTTCACCATCGACACCCGTTTCGATTCCGAATGTATCGTCAAACACACCGTCGGCATTCAACCGGCCAAATGCCTCGATGTCGTTGCCGTCGATGACAGTGTAACGACCACCCGGCACCGGTTTACGATCGCCCTGAACACCGAGTGACCAGACGATGTCGTCTAAACCTGTTCCGACGTTGAAACTACTGTCCACATAGCCATCCGGATGCAATCGGCTAACGTGGCCGTAGTGGACGCCGCCCACCCGGGTGAAATCACCACCCAGCAGGATGCGCTCGTCCTGATCCACAATGATGCTGTGTACCGGACCGTTGGCACCCCCCGCAAGTTTGAATCCGCGATCCACTCCACCGGGCATTTCATCGTCGATAATCGTGACCTGAATCTCGGTCAATTCACCCAGCGTGGCTGAACCTTCTAGGGCGATCTCCGGATCCACCAGCGCGTTGACGAGCATCAGGTCGAATGACTCCAGCCCTTCCATCTCAATATCATTGATGATCGGCACCACGATGTAAGCGACTTCCTGACCGACCTCAAAGTTGATTCGACCAGCCCCCTTCAGGTAGTCCACCGTGTTTTCAGCTGTGCCGTCCCGAACATCGTAAACAATCGTCACAGGATTCACGACTCCACCACTGCGGCGCACCTCAATCGAAAGCGGGCCGCCATTTTCCGTCGCCTCCACCGAAGCGATCGTCAACTCAAACGAGCACTCATCATCGATGATTCCAACCGTGGCTGTCGCTTGATCCGCGATGTAACCCGCCTCTGGATTGCTCAGGATCATCCCGAATGTCTCCGTCGGTTCGGTTTCTATATCATCAATAATTGGGACGAGTACCGTGGCCACGCTGGCGTCGATCGGGAATTCAATCCTCAGTCCGTCGCCCACGTAATCCACATCCGGCTCGGCCTCGCCTTCTGCCGGGGTGGTGTCATACAGGGCCACCCAGTCGTTGGGGACATTCTCGTTGACGTGAATCAACTCCCATTCCTCACCTACGAGATTGTAAACGGCAGCCACGGTCGGCTCGTATGGCTGTTCGGCTGGCTCTTCAGGCTCATCTCCACCTTCATCGCCGTCTCCGTCACCTTCAGGCTCTTCGTCGCCATCGCCCTCTTCACCGCCATCCTCGCCATCACCGCCTTCTTCCTCCTCTTGGCCAAGCGACCCATTAAAGAGTATGAAGCGCATCAGCGCAGAGTTTTCATCCACCGGCTTGGAGGCGATGGTTACCCGGGTGAATTCATCGTGGTGTGTGGTCGAGACCATTTCCCACTCACGAATGTCCTCGGGAAACATCCCCTTCACTATCTCCGGCAGCTTGGCCAAGACCTTGGCATCCGTCTCCGGATCGTGAATCCCGCGGTCTGCGGTGCCGATGGAGACCGCACCCGGATAGTCAAGCGCGCCAATCCGGCTCACCTGCACGAAGGCGACTTGGCCATTTTCCGTCACGGCAAATTCAGGCGCAGCGAATTCGAACGCGGAGTCATCATCCCGGATGCGTAATGTCGCGGTGCTTTGTCCGGATACCGGCCAACCGCCGGTGACGTTGGAGAGGTTGAGCAAAACGGTTTCCTGCTCTTCCACCCAGGGGTTGTCCACGATTGGAATTTCGAAACTCTTCTCCAGTTCTCCCGGTAAAAAGACCAGCGTACCCGAGACCGACTCGTAGTCATCACCCTCAACTGCCGTACCATCCGCAGTGGCATAGTCCACACGCTGAATGCGGTTCGGAGGGCCGGTACGTTGCACCGTCACCACAGCGTTGGTACCGCGAACATTTTCGCGGACATCAAAGAACACGTTGGCGAACTCGAGCTGGCTGTCGTTGTCGCTCAACACGAACTCGATCTTGTCCTTGCCCGCGATACCGGCTTCCGCATCCGGTTTTATATAACTGCCACCTTCCACGCCAAGAATCTTGACTTCGATATTTTCCTCGAACTCAAGCTGCGGATCGTCCAACGGCACGAACATGACCTCGAGCCGGTTCGTTCCAGCCGGGATAACGACCTTGCCCCCAAGGTCTTCAAAATCCGTAATCGCACTGGCTGAACCCGTCACATTCAGGTTGACCACCACATCCCGAACCGGACCAGTCGGCACTACCGGGCCGCCCGGCTTCATGCCGCCACCGTAGCGACCCGTATTTTGGTAATCGCCACCGAAACGCACGAACCCATCGTCCGGCAATCCGCCGTCATCACCCTTGTATGCGTGTAACACTCCATCCAGAGACGGCACGTAAAGTGTACCGTCAGGCCCAACGATTGCTTCAGCCAACGGTGTCTGGCTCACTTCGATGTCGTTGAGCAACTCACCGGATGAACTGATCAGGAACAACTTACCAGCCGCGCCCACGCACAATACACCTTTCTCAAGGAACATCACCGAGGTGCTCGGCGGAATACGCAATTCGTACTCCCACTTCAAGATACCCTTGGCATTCAGCGCGTATATTTTTCCGTCTCCAGCACCGAAGAAGATATTCCCAAATGCGTCCACGATCGGTTGGCCAAGGATCATGCCACCCGCATTGAATGCCCATTTTTGGGCACCATTTGCCACGCAAATCAACTGGTGTGACGGCCCCGGTGGCGGTCCTTCCGGCTCAGGCTCACCACCGCCACCTCCCGGCTCAGGAAACGGATCCCCGCCACCACCACCCGGGCCGGGCTCGGGCTCAGGCTGTGGTTCGGGCTGCGGCTCTGGTGGAGCCTGCCAAGTGGCGCCAAAAAACACGGACCCCTTGTCGTTCACAGCCGGTGCAGTCATCACACCCTCACCCGGCAGGGCGAACGTCCATTGCGCTTGGCCAAGCGCATTGAAAGCGTACAGCTTGGCGTCGTTACCGGTGACCATGATCGTCTCCTCGGGGTTGATCGCCGGCGAAGTGGTGACCCATCCGCCCGTTTCACTGGTCCACTTGATCACCCCGTCCGGGCCAACCGCGTAGATCTTGTGATCCAACGAGCCAACGTAAACCGTACCATCACCGCCAATGGCCGGGGATGAACCCTGCACACCTGCTCCCAAGTTCGTGATCCAGTTCAATGTACCAAACGCATCCAGCGAATAGAGCTTGGCCGCGCTGGTCGCCACATAAATCGTGCCGTCCGCGGCAATCGCCGGAGCAGCCGCGATGGAGCCATCCGCCTTAAACGACCACTGGAGTGAACCATCCGGATGTATGGCGTAAAGACTACCGGAACCGGAACCGAGATAAATATGCCCGTTCGGCCCGATGGCCGGTGAGGTAATCATCCCGGGGTCACCCTTGAATTTCCATTTCGGCGTACCGGAAGGCACCTCGATCTCGAAGACCATCGTTCCCTCGGTCGGCCCATCCTCATTCACCTTCTTGGACGGGCTGGTCAATGAAACTACTCCGAGATCATCATCCAAAATTGTCAGGACATGCAGATAATCCTTACCCAAAAGGGCTGTCGCAATCGGTTCCGGAAGTGGCACTTCTTCCTCTTCTTCTCCGCCGCCGTCTCCTCCATCGCCGCCATCACCCCCGTCTCCTCCATCGCCGCCACCGGCGCCCGGACAGTCCGCACCATCAAGCGGCGGGAGCTTAT
>JAPPPH010000172.1 GCA_028817635.1 Verrucomicrobiales bacterium
TTGCAGCGGGCTGACGGCCGTGGCCGTGACAAGGCGCAGCTTGTGCTCGCCGAGCGCGCAGTCGGCGG
The DNA here is from genome assembly GCA_028817635.1 of Verrucomicrobiales bacterium. Lineage (GTDB taxonomy): Bacteria > Verrucomicrobiota > Verrucomicrobiia > Limisphaerales > UBA1096 > UBA1096. The sequence goes on from JAPPPH010000172.1 coordinate 69, forward strand.
CGAGGGCGATGGGCGCGCGGGCTTCCTTCGGGTTCTTCGGAACCGGTTCGATCTTTTTCACCGAAAAACCGGGCGAGTAAAACAACACCTCGCGCACGTCACCCAGCCGGTCGCCAATGAATCGCACTTCGACGGTGGAGCCACTTTGGCCGCCACGCGGCAGGACGAGGCTGAGTCCCGGCGAAGCCGCTTGGCCAAGCGTAGCCAAGCCGAGTCCAAGCGCAACGGTGGCGGCCAACGTTTTGAGTCTGGGAAACATGGCAGGCCGTTCAGCCAAGCAGTGCGTTGAGAACCTTGCCACCGTCGACAATTTCGATCGGCCGGTCACCGGGCGCCATCAACTCCTTGTCCGCGACGATCCCCATTTGGTGATACACCGTGGTCATGAGATCCTCGACCGTCAACGGATCCTCCTCCGGCTCCGAGGCGAAGGCATTGGAAGCGCCGTAAACCTGACCCTCCTTGATGCCGCCGCCGGCGAGCAGCACGCTGAACACGCGCGGCCAATGGTCGCGCCCATTGTTCCGGTTGATCTTGGGCGTACGCCCAAACTCGGACGACAACATCACCAGCGTGTTCTTGAGCAGACCGCGACTGTCGAGATCCCGGATCAACGTGGCGTATGCCTTGTCGAGCGAAGGCGCCAGTCGGTTGAATCCGTTCTTGATGTCATTGTGGTGATCCCACCCGCCGTAGGTCAGCGAGACAAACCGCACGCCGGCCTCAACCAACCGCCGCGCCAACAGCATTCGCTGCCCTGCTTGATTGCGTCCGTACTGGTCGCGAACCTTGGCCGATTCCTTGTCCAGCGCGAATGCCTCGCGTGCCTCCTTCGAGCTGACCAGCTTGTAGGCACCCTGATAAAACTCATCCATCGAGTCGAGTGCATCGGAACTTTCCAGTTTGCGGAAGTGATCGTCGATCACCTTGAGTATCCCCTTGCGGCGGTCGAAGCGTGCCGCCGAGATGCCCTTGGGCAGCGCCAGGTCGCGCACCGAAAAATTGCCGCTTGCCGGGTCGCTGCCCAGTCCGAATGGGCCAAACGCGCTGCTCAGGTACCCGCTCCCGGCGTGTTCATTGGGGACGTTCGGGATGCAGACATAAGGCGGAAGATTTTTTCGCGAACCAAACTCGTGCGACACCACACTGCCAATACTCGGGTACTTGAGCGCAGGGCTGGGGCGATAGCCGGTGAACATGTTGTGCGTGCCGCGCTCGTGCGCCGCCTCGCCATGGGTCATAGAGCGGGCGATGGTGATCTTGTCCGCGACCTTGGCCGTCTCCTTGAACATCTCGCCAAAGCGCACTCCCGCCAGCTTGGTGGCGATGTTTCCGCTTGGCCCCCGATACTCCAGCGGGGCGTACGGCTTGGGGTCGAACGATTCCTGATGCGCCATGCCGCCCGGCAGGAAAATATGGATGACCGACTTGGCCTGGCCCTCCTTGCTTTCGTAATGTTTTTGCGCAGCCCGGGCCACCGTGCGGAGCAGTTCAGGCAGGGCAAGGCCAAGCCCGCCGAGCATCCCCACTTGAAGAAAATCCCGGCGCCCTAAAAGATGTCGTGCGTTCAGAATTTCCGGCTCGAGGTTCGGTTCCGTATTCATGATCAAAATTAAGCTCCTTGGCCGATGAGGCTGGGGAAGGCGTCCTGTTTTTGCAACAATCAAAATTGACGTTAATCCTGCGTGTCTATTCAGCCCATGTGGCCGCGCTTGGCCAAGCGGGCGGGAATTATGCTTGCACCATAGCCTATAGACAGGTAGGAACTCCGGCCCCTTTTCGGGGTTCCCACGATGCCCGCGTGGCGGAATTGGTAGACGCGCATGATTCAGGTTCATGTCCCAGCAATGGGGTGCAAGTTCAACTCTTGCCGCGGGCACCACTTAATTGGTGGTTTCATTCCTTGCTCTCCTTGCCAGAACTGACATCGGTTACGCCTGCTGTGTTTGTTGAATTGGTGCTTCATTAACAGTGGGCTGTTAGGGGCAGGAGTTTACACGGGTGGCGGAAACTGGTAGACGTCTCGCCCCTCCCGAGGGATTTCGCATGTCCACTGCCAAGATTATTTATACGAAGACCGATGAAGCGCCGGCGCTGGCGACGCAGTCGTTGCTGCCGATCCTGCGCGCGTTCACGAAGAGTTCCGGCATTGAGTTTGAGCTGAAGGACATCTCGCTGGCCGGGCGTATTCTCGCCAATTTCCCCGAGAGCCTCACTGACGAACAGCGCATTCCCGATGCGCTCACCGAGTTGGGCGAGCTGGCCAAGACGCCGGAGGCGAACATCATCAAGCTGCCGAATATCAGCGCATCGATCCCTCAGCTGGTGGCGGCGATTGAGGAGCTGCAGGGCAATGGTTTTGCCGTGCCGGATTTCCCGGAGGATCCGCAGACCGATGCGGAGAAGGATGTCCGCGCGCGTTATGCGAAGGTGCTGGGCAGCGCGGTGAACCCCGTTTTGCGCGAGGGCAATTCCGATCGGCGCGTGGCGGCACCGGTGAAGGCGTACGCGCAAAAGAACCCGCACTCCATGGGCGCGTGGTCGGCCGATTCCAAAAGCCACGTGGCGCACATGGACAGCGGCGATTTTTACGGCACCGAACAATCGCACGTGATGGCCTCGGCCGGTGCGGTGCGCATTGAGCTGGAGAGTGATGGTGAAACGACAGTGCTCAAAGATGGTTTAGCATTGCTCGAGGGCGAGGTGATCGATGCCGGCGTGATGAGCGCCCAAGCGCTGCGCGAGTTTATCGAGCGCGAGGTGGCCGAGGCCCGTGAGCAGGGCGTTCTCTTTTCGCTGCACATGAAGGCCACGATGATGAAGGTGAGCGATCCCATCATCTTCGGCCATTGTGTGAGTGTGTTTTATGAACCCGTGCTGGAGAAGCATGCGGCGGCGCTGGAGTCGATTGGCTTTGAACCGAACAACGGCATCGGCGATCTGTACGCCAAGCTCGATGAACTGCCCGCCGATCAACAGGCAGCCATTAAGGCGGACATCGACGCGCTATACGCCGAGCGGCCGGCGCTGGCGATGGTTGATTCCGATCGCGGCATTACCAATCTGCACGTGCCCAGTGACATCATCATTGATGCCTCGATGCCGGCGATGATTCGCACCTCCGGCCGCATGTGGGGACCGGACGGTCAGCCGTGCGACACCAAGGCGGTAATCCCCGACCGCAGTTACGCCGGCGTGTATCGCGAGACGATCGATTTCTGCAAGGCCAACGGCGCGTTCGATGTCACCACGATGGGCAATGTGTCCAACGTCGGGCTCATGGCCAAGAAGGCGCAGGAATACGGCTCGCACGACAAGACATTTGAGATCCCGCGTGCCGGCACCGTGCGCGTGATGGATGCCGACGGCAACACGCTGCTCAGTCACGTCGTGGAAGCCGGCGATATTTGGCGCATGTGCCAGACGAAGGACGTGGCCATTCGCGACTGGGTGAAGCTCGCCGTCACCCGCGCCCGCGCCACTGGCGCCAAGGCGATTTTCTGGCTGGACGAAAACCGCGCGCACGACCGCAACCTCATCGCCAAGGTCAACGAGTACCTGCCCGCGCATGACACGGACGGCCTCGACCTCGAAATCCTGTCGCCCGTCGAAGCCACCAAGGTCACCTGCCAGCGCTGCAAGGACGGGCTCGATTCGGTGTCCGTCACCGGCAACGTGCTTCGCGATTATCTGACTGACCTGTTCCCCATCCTCGAACTCGGCACCAGCGCCAAGATGCTTTCCATCGTGCCGCTGCTCGCCGGCGGTGGATTGTTCGAGACCGGCGCGGGCGGCTCCGCGCCCAAGCACGTGCAGCAGTTCAATGCCGAGAACCATCTGCGCTGGGATTCGCTCGGCGAATTCCTCGCCATCGCCGTGTCCCTCGAGGACCTCGGCACCAAGACCAACAACGCCAAAGCACTCGTCCTCTCCCAAACGATGAACGACGCCATCGGCAAATTCCTCGACGAAAACAAATCCCCCTCCCGCAAGGCCGGCGAACTCGACAACCGTGGCAGCCACTTCTACCTCGCCCTCTACTGGGCCGAGGCTTTGGCCGCGCAAACCGACGACCCCAACCTCGCCGCCCAATTCGCCCCCTGCGCCACCACCCTCGCCCAAAACGAAACCGCCATCGTCGACGAACTCAACGCCGTCCAAGGCAACCCGATGGACATCGGCGGCTACTACCAGCCGAACGAGGCGAAGGCATCCGCCGCCATGCGGCCGTGTGCGGTGTTCAATGATGCCTTGGCCAAGCTAGGCTGAGCTTGCTTCAAAACGCTGCGCCAAACCAAGCGCTTGGCCAAGCGGGTGTTGACCGTGACTGGTGTCTGCGGAATTCTCGCCGGGTGAACCGGTTACTTTGTCTCATTTTAGTTTGTTTGACCACGCAGGTGTCTGCGGCGGACCGTCCGAACATCGTACTAATCATGGCGGACGATCTGGGTTTTGCTGATCTGGGTTGTTACGGGTCGGAGATTCGTACGCCTAATCTGGATGCGCTCGCGAGCAAGGGGCTTCGCTTTTCCCAATTCTATAACACGGCCAAGTGTCACTCCTCCCGCGTGAGTTTGTTGACCGGGTTGTACTGCGATCAGGCGGGCGGAGCGAAGCTGAGCCGGGGCGCGACGATTGCCGAGGTGCTTGGCCAAGCGGGGTATTTTACCACGATGGTCGGCAAGTGGCACTTGGACAAACAACCGACGGATTTTGGATTTGATCGTTACTGGGGGCATCTTTCCGGTGCGTGCAATTTTTTCACCGGCGACAACACGTTTCGATTGAACGGCGAGAAATTCGAGGTGCCCAAGTCTCTTAATGGGCGTCCGTTTTACACCACTCATGCGAAGGGGGATTTCGCCCTGAAATTTCTGGATGAAGCCTCGGCGAGGGAGGAGCCGTTCCTGCTCTATGTCGCTTTCAACGCACCGCATTACCCGCTGCACGCGCCGGAGGCGGATGTAAAAAAATGGGACGGTGCTTACGACGGCGGTTGGGATGCCCTGCGACGGACGCGTTACGCCAAGCAACTCAAACTTGGGATCATCTCGGAGAATACCAAACTCAGCCCGCGCCCTGCGCACATCCCGGCGTGGGACAGCCTTGGTGCGAAGGAGCAGCGATGGGAGGCGGATCGCATGGAGGTTTTCGCCGCCATGGTGGAGGTGATGGATGCTGAGATTGGCCGCATCGTTGCCAGACTCAAGGCCAAGGGCGAGTGGGAGAACACGCTGTTTTTGTTTTGTGCAGACAACGGGGCGTGCCCGTTCGAGCGCACGCGTCGGCCTGACCTCAAGCCGTGGGATCCGGACTCCTATTGGACATACGATGCCAGTTGGGCACACGCGGGGAACACACCGTTTCGCTTGTACAAACAGAATCAGCACGAGGGCGGCATCAGTTCACCGCTCATCGCGCATTGGCCTGCTGGGCTGAAGGCCAAGCCAGGGAGTATCACGCATCAACCGGGTCATCTTATCGATTTTATGGCGACGTTCCTCGATGTGGCAGATGCGAATTATCCCAAGCGCGTGGGTGACCGCAGCATTGATCCGTTGATGGGCAAAAGTCTCCTTCCGATTTTACAGGGAAGAAAACGCGAGGGACACGAGACGTTGTATTTTCACTTCGGCACTGATCGCGCGTTGCGGCAGGGCAAATGGAAACTGGTCTCGGCCAAACTTGGCCGGTGGGAACTATACGACATGGAGGCGGACCGCACGGAAATGAACGACTTGGCCAAGCGGCATCCCGACCGGGTGAAAGCCATGGCGGCCAAGTGGTTTGATCTTGCAAAGAACACAGAGCGACTGAAAGGGCGACACCTCAGCCCTGTAAAATCCAAGGTGACCAAGTTGAATTTCAGAAAGGACATTTTCAATTAATCCCGGTTTGGTGGTTCATGTTCTCACGCCTTCAAATTCTCCCGGTTAGAAAACTCGTAATTCGATGGGCTACATTCCTTGGCCTGCTGGTCGTTGGTGTTGGGTGTGATCGAAACGCGTTGAACCCGACACCGGTTCAGCCGTTTGCCAACGATGTTTCGAAATCTGAAAAGCCGCCGGTTGTTGATCCGGTCGTTGCGGAGGCGAGGAGGCAGATTGGCGTGACGACGGTGTACGATCCGTCCTACGAGGGGCTGGCCTACCCGGGCGGAGATGTCCCGGCAGATCGCGGTGTTTGCACGGACGTGGTGATTCGCGCTTTGAGAAATGCCCGGGGGCTGGACTTGCAGCAACTCGTGCATGAGGACATGCGGTCTGCTTTCGATGAGTATCCGAAGAATTGGGGCCTTAAAAAAACAGACAGAAACATTGATCATCGGCGAGTGCCGAACCTGCGCCGGTATTTTGAGCGGCAAGGATTCACGGTGAAAACCAAGGCTGAAAAACCGGAGTACAAACCGGGAGACTTGGTGACGTGCAGAGTGGGGAATCGCCCCCATATCATGATTGTGAGCGATCGAAAAATGCCGGATGGCACACCGCTGATCATTCATAACATCGGCTCAGGAACAAAAGAGGAGGATCGGTTGTTACAATTTGAAATCACCGGACACTATCGTTTGCCTGCCGCCTCTCAATCGACGAAACAAAATTGATTTTAACGAGCCTACAGAAGGAACAGTTTGCTGAGAATGGATACATCATCCTCAGCAACGTGCTGGGCGGTGAACGCTTGGCCAAGCTGACGGATGAATGCATGAGCGCTTGGCTTGCAGAAAAGGAGGCGTTTGATCCTGAAGCGACCTGGCTACAGAATTCGCTGTTGCCGGATATTCACCATCGGTCCCGCTTGGTTCGCGACTACTATTTTGACGGACCATTGGTCAGTGTGGCGGAGCAGTTGGTGGGGCCGAACATCAAGGGTGCGACGTCTCAATTAACGTTTAAGCTGCGGGGCAACACCAAGCCGTTTGGTTGGCATCAGGACAATGGCTACGGTCATCTTGATCCCGCAACGGCGATCTCGACGTTGACCGCGTTGGATGATGCCGACGTGGAAAACGGCTGTCTTTGGGTGCTGCCCGGTTCGCATCGGGCCGGGCAAATCGACGTGTCCGACAGGCTCTCGGCAGAGGCCAAGGCGGCGGGGGCGGACTTGAGTGTGAAAGTGGGGCGTGAGTCCGATGCGATCCCGGTGGCATTGAGAGCCGGGGATGCGGTCGTGCTCCACTGTCATCTGCTTCATCGGTCGGAGGGAAATTTGTCAACCGACCGCGATCGACGTATTTTGTTTCTCCGTTATGCAGACGCCGATGCGGTCGAGGTTTATAACGGTCGACAGCCGAGGTTGGGACCGTTGCTTCGAGGGGAAACCTGTTTTTCGGAAGTCATGGCTTATGAGCGGGAGTTTTTTGAAAACGATGAAACGAGCTAACAGAACATTTAATCTCTTTTTGATTTTGCTGGCATCTGCTGCGGTGGTGAGAGCCGGGCAAAATGCGGCGCCGTCTTCTCATTTTGTTTTTGATGACAACTTTGAGGGGGATATTTTGATCAACGA
>JAPPPH010000378.1 GCA_028817635.1 Verrucomicrobiales bacterium
CGCTGTGCTCTTGGCCTTGGATAATGCGGGGAGTAGCAACGAGGCGAGGATGGCAATTATGGCGATGACGACCAACAGTTCGATCAGGGTAAACGCACTCGGACGAGCGGCGATCGCACGAACGGGAAAAGATGAAGTTTTCATGAAAAAACGGGGTTAATTCTGTACGCAGTTCTAATTCGCATTACTTTAATTAGATTGCAATACTTTTTGCTCATACTTTTTTGGTTGTGTCATGTCGGAATCGTCCGAATAGTTGCTCCCGCTTTACCGCAATAACCAAGACAATGGGCAGACCCAAAGTAGAAAATAAGAAAGAGACGAAATCATTTCGCGTGGATCCACGGTTGTGGAAACTGGTGCAAGCCGAGGCTGAGACCTCCGGCAAGCGCACGACCGATGTCATCACCGAGGCGTTGGCTCGGCATCTGGGCGGAGTGATTCGGGGCAAATCGGATTTGGACAACGCACAGCTTGTTCATTTCCTGACACGGCTTGATAGCGTGACAAAGGAGTTAGGAGATATGAAGGGAGCGTTGTCTCAATATGAATCAAAGAGTCGAAAACGAGTTAAGAAGCATACTGGCTGACTTGGAGGCGCTCGGTCTGGGCGAGAAAGACCTGATCACCGACTGCCTTAGTCGGGACGGTATCGAGATTCCCCGCCCCAAGGTGCGGCATTTTGTTGCCCTGCTTGGCCTGTTGTTTATCGGGCTGGGCTATTACGGTTTTTTCCACGCGGGAGCACGTGCCGCTGAGGAAGTCGGTATCACGATCAAGCGAGACCTCCCGGCGTTCGTTGGCCGGGACAACACCCTTTGTTTCCCCGCTCAGGTTCAAATTGAAAAGGGCGGCGAAATCGTCGAACGCTGGCACTGGGATTACGGCGAGTACGGCGAACTCAACGGATTCATCCAGCGCTTCACCGTCGACACGACGAGAGTCCCTCTAACGGTGACCTGCTATCGGCAAGGCGAGAAATTCAAACATTACGATCCCGACCTAAAGCCCCTCCCCCGGTCGATCACCTTCAACTGGTCTGCCGACAAAGTCATCCGCTACGGTGTGCTGGATGATCTCAGCCGCAATCATGGACTATGGGTTGAATTCAGAGAAGATCGTGCCGTCACGGCGGAACTTTGGAACCATGGGCATCAGGTCGGCATCGCCAAACGCAGTGAGCAGGACGAATGGATTACGCAGGTCCAGGTGAACGGCTTCGTCATGCCGGAAGATCCGGTCAGAGCCTGGCATGAAATTAACGAAGGGTACTTCAACCCCGACTACGCACACACGCTGATCAAGGTGGAACACGACTCGATCCTCTACGGCTCCACCCTAGCCAAGCTCATGGAGCCGATTGACGAAGACAAAGCAGCTTTCGCGGAAATGATTGGTTCAATGTCTGACGAAGCTAGGGCCACATGGGATCACTTTGCTGCCCAGTTAAAAAAAGATGAGGAGGCGACTATTAGGCACATCGAACTGGAGTATGAAAAAGAAATGGGTAACAATAAGGCCGTTGGAAAGATTTCTGCTAGGAAATTAGAATAAATAATTTCCATAAAATCATATTAAATTTACCTCAGCCGCATCAACTGCCGGTGTTCTGACGAATTTTAGATACTGAGTTTTTTTCAGTCTCCAATAGTGATTTTCACGCCTGACTAGGGCAGAGTGTCCCTCGACTTGGCCTATGCCCAACGAAGACCCTCGCCCGCCGACACGACAAAAAGCCCTCGCTATCAACTTGGACAAAGAGCTTTACGGCACTTTCTCCGAGATCGGAGCCGGGCAGGAGGTTGCCCGATGGTTCTTCAAGGTGGGCGGCGCCTCCGGCACCATCGCCAAGACCATGTCTGCCTATGACATGACGATCAGCGATGTCATATACGGCAAAGCCAAGCGTTACGTCAGCCAGCTGAGGCTGGAGACCATGGTGCGCCGGGAGTTCGACCTGCTCGTCAAGCGACTCACCCCGGAGCGCGGACACAACACCCGTTTTTTCAGCTTCGCCGACACGGTCAAGGCCCGGAGCTACCAAGGCAACGACGAGTCGCACGGCTGGATGGGCATCAGCTTTCAACACAAGCCCAAGGCCGAGCCGTCCGAGATCATTCTGCATCTGCGCATGCTCGACTCGGAGAACGTGCAGCAACAGGAGGCGCTGGGCATCATCGGGGTCAACCTCGTCTACGGGGCGATGCTGCTCTTCCGTCAGCCGGAAACGCTGATCCTCTCGCTCATGGACGAGCTGTCCGCCGAGCGGATTGAGATCGACATGATCCGGTTCAACGGCCCTGCCTTCAAGGAGGTCGACAACCGTCTGATGAGCCTGCAACTCGTCCAGCATGGACTGTCCGAGGCGGCGATGTTCCAGGCCAACGGCGAGGTCGTGCAGCCGTCGGAGTTGTTTTACAAACGGTCGGTGCTGGTCGAGCGCGGCAGCTTCCGGCCAGCCACCCGCGTGTCGATCGACATGCTCGAGCGTGCGCTTGTACAATTCCGAAACGAGTCCAAGGCCAAGCGCGAAAAACCACTCGTCATTCTCGAGATGACGCTGCGCAATCTCAACGACCACGGGCGGATCAACTATCAGGATTTTCTCGATCGCGCCGATCTGCTCGGCACGCTGGGCTATCCGGTTTTAATCTCCAATTACGACACCCACTACAGGCTGGCCTCGTTTCTCTTTCGGCACACCCAAAAACCGATCGGCCTCGTGATGGGCATCCCAACCCTGCGCGAGATTTTCGACGAAAAGTACTACAACAAACTCGACGGCGGCATCCTCGAGGCGTTCGGGCGGCTGTTCAAAAACGACCTAAAGATGTACGTCTATCCCCTGCTGGAAAAGGAAACAGGCGAACTGGTCACCGTGGAAAACCTCACCGTCTCGCGACGGCTCCGGCACCTCTATGCGCACCTGACCGCCAACCGGCACATCGTCGGCATCGACCGGTACACCACGGATTATCTCACCATATTTTCACGTGAAATCCTCGGGAAAATCCGCAAAGGCCAATCTGGCTGGGAAAAATGCCTGCCGCAAAAAGTCGCCCAAACCATCAAGAAAAAACAACTCTTCGGCTACAAGCCAAAGCCAAGGAAATAGCCAAAAACCGAGGCTTGGCTTGAGCGGGCGAAACAGACAGCCTTGGGGACTAATGCTACGGTTAATCATTTCTCTTTCGGCCATGGTGGTGCTTGGCCAGACGCAGGCCGCGGATTCGTTTAGCGGGTCGGACTTCAAGTCGCTGGTGCGCAAGGCCGAACCGCTCCCGGTTGAGGAAAGCCTCAAGGCGTTCGATGTGCCGGACGGGTTCGAGATGGAACTGGTCGCCGCCAGCCCGGACATTGGCCAGCCGATGAATCTCGCGTTCGACGAGCGCGGCCGCCTCTGGGTCTCGAGTACGCTCGAGTATCCGTACGCCGTGCCGCTTGGCCAACCCGGCCGCGACACGATCAAGATACTCGAGGACACCAATGGCGACGGGCGTTACGACAAGCTCTCCACCTTCGCCGACGGCCTCAACATCCCCACCGGAGTCTACCCGTACAAGGATGGTGTCATCGCGTGGAGTATTCCCAACATCTGGTTTTTGCGGGACACCGACGGCGACGGCCGCGCGGACGAACGCACCAAGCTCTACGGCCCGCTTGGCTACGAGCGTGACACGCACGGCATGCAGTCGTCGTTCACGCGCGGGCTCGACGGCTGGCTCCACATCACACACGGGTTCAACAACAACACCACCGTCAATGCCGCCGACGGCTCGAGCATCCGGATGAACTCCGGTAACACCTACCGCGTGCAACTCGACGGCTCGAGCGTGCAGCAGTTTACCTTCGGGCAGGTGAACCCGTTCGGCATGTGCCTTGATGCGCACGGCAACTTTTACACCGCCGACTGCCACAGCTCGCCGATCTATCAGCTCATTCGCGACGCCTACTACCCGAGCTTCGGCAAGCCGCACGACGGCATGGGTTTTGCGCCGCTGGTCATCCGGCACAATCACGACTCCACCGGCCTGTGCGGCATTGTGTTCAACCAGTCCACCCACTGGCCGAAGGAGTTTCGCGACAACATCTTCGTTGGCAACGTGGTCACCAGCCGCGTCAACCGCGACAAGGTTAACTGGCGCGGCGGCAGCCCGAGGGGCGTCGAGATGCCAGACCTAATCCGCACGAGCGACCCGTGGTTCCGGCCGGTCGACCTTCAGTTCGGCCCGGACGGCGCGCTGTACATCGCCGACTTTTACAACCGCATCATCGGCCATTACGAGGTGCGGCTCGACCACCCCGGGCGCGACCGTGAGATGGGCCGCATTTGGCGGCTGGTCTATCGGGGACAGGAAGCCAGGCGCTTGGCCAAGCCGGTCGACCTGACCGCCGCGCCGCTTGGCCAGGCGATCGCCGAGCTGTCCAGCCCGTTGCTCACGCGCCGCTTGGCAGCGACTGATTATCTCGCTGATGACATCGGTGCCGCAGCAGCCAAACCGCTTGGCCAGGCGCTTGGCCAAGCCGATGCCTCGCCTGAGTTGAAGGCCCACGGCGCGTGGGTGCTCCACCGCTTGGCCAAGCTCGACGAGGCCACCCTGCTGCGTCTGGCCGGGGACAACTCCGCGCTCGTTCGCAGTCACAGCCGGAGCATCGCCGGGGCACAAAAAAACTGGACGGCCCCGGTTCGCTCCATGGTGCTGGGCGGCCTTGGCGACGATTCACCGCACGTCCGCCGGGCCGCGACGGATGCCCTTGGCCTACACCCTCACCTCGACCACGTCCGCCCCCTGCTCGAAGCGCTGGCCGCTGTGCCGGCTCACGATGAACACCTGCGGCATGCTCTCCGGATCGCCCTGCGCAACAACATCCGCGCCGTCGATCGACTGGAACAGCTCGCCGATTTGAAACAGGACAAGGCCGCAATGCGCCGGCTCATGGACGTGGCGCTGGCATTGGAAACCCCGGTCGCCGGGGAGCTGTTGCTGGCCGGCATCAGCGACACGAACGTCGACCGGGCCGAGCAGCTCAAGTACCTGCGCCACATCGCGCGCAACACCCCGGCCGAGGGCCTCGACCGCCTGGCGGACGTGGTGCAAAAACGTTTCAGTGATGACATCGATTTTCAGGCCGAACTGCTGCTGGCGGTCAACGAGGGTATCATGCAACGCGGGCTGACGCCGGAACAGGGCGTCCGCCGCTGGGCCACCGGGTTGACACGCGAACTACTCGAGTCCACTGCAGCCATCAAGCTGCATTGGCGTGCCGACCCGGCCCCGGGCGCGCCGGCCTCGGCGATGCCGTGGATCGTCGAGTCGCGGAGCGTTCAGCAAAAGGAGTCGCGGTGGGAAAACCATCCGCACCCGGATCACCCGACCCGCAGCCCTTGGCTCGCGCAGAAACGCAACTCGAGCGACGGGCGGCGAAATGAAAACTACATCACCAGTCTGCCACCCGGCGGCGAGTCTCTCACCGGCGTGCTGCGTTCCCAGCCGTTCACCGCGCCGGCCGAGCTGCGTTTTTTTCTCTGCGGCCACCGCGGGTTTCCGAACTCGCCGCCGCACGACAAGAATTTCGTTCGCCTCGTCGATGCCAAAACCGGCGCCGAGTTGAAACGCGCCTACCCGCCACGCAACGACACCGGCCGACCCGTTCGCTGGAAACTGACGCCCGGCAAAGAAGTGACCGTCGAGGTGGTCGACGGCGACACGGGGGCTGCGTTCGCTTGGATCGGTGTCACGCGGTTCAGCATCGACCTCGACCTCTTCTCCGAGCGCCGGATGATCTCCAGCCTTCGACCGGGCGGTGAGCGGTTGACCGGCGTGTTTCGGTCGGCCGAGTTCGAGGTGCCGGCCAGCCTGACGTTCACCATCACCGGGCACAGCGGCAACCCTGACCGACCGCCCAACGGCAAAAATTATTTTCAACTGGTCGACGCTGCCACTGGGCGCGTGCTGAAAAAGACGCTGCCACCGCGCAACGATTCCGGGGTCGAAATGGAGTGGGACTTGCGTTCACTGGCCGGGCACCGGGCACGGTTGGAAATTGTCGACGGCGATAGCAACGGCAGTTTCGCATGGCTGGCCGTTGGCGGCTTCAAGCCGGACGTGGCACCAATCCCCGACCACGATCCGGCCACCGTTGCCAAACGGCAACAGGCCGCCGCCCAAGTCGTGCACGACCTACGTTTGGTAGAAACGCTGGAGGCCGCCGCGGCTGTTGCAGGGAATCCCCTCGCACCGACCGAGGCCCGCTCGCTCGTTGCCCAGGCAATCCTGGCCAATGGCAATGCGCAGCAACAAATCAAGCTCACCGAACTGTTGGCCGACGAGGCCTCGCCGGAGCCGTTGCGCCTGGCCATCGCCACCCACGGTGCGCATTTACCGGCCTTGCAGGAACCACTTTTGAAAGCGCTTGGCCAAGCGCCGGCCAATCTGCAGGTCCAGTTCGCCCGGGCACTCGCCCAAAACCAAGCGGGCGCCGGGAGCCTATTCGCGGCGGTTGAAAAAGGTCAGGCACCGGCCGGGCTACTGCTGGACATTCACATCCGCGACCGGTTCCCGAAGGAACGCGTGGCGGCGTTGACGGAGAATCTCCTCAAGCCAAGCGCTGAGGCTGAACGGTTGATTGCCGATCGCATCGCCGAGTATCGGGAAAAAGGAGGCAACGCCGAGCAGGGCAAAAAAATCTACGTCACAAACTGTGCCGCCTGCCACAAGTTCGACGGGATCGGTGCCGACATCGGGCCGCAGCTCGAGGGCATCGGCAATCGCGGCATCGAGCGCATGGTGGAGGACATCATCGACCCCAACCGCAACATCGACGTGGCCTTCCACTATACTATTGCCGTGCTGAAAGACGGCCGCGTCGTCACCGGCCTGAAACGCCGCGAGGTGGGGCAATCGGTCGTGTTCGCCACCATCGAGGGCAAGGAAATCACAATCCAAAAAAACGAGATCGAGCGACAGGCCAAGTCCCCAGCCTCCATCATGCCCACTGGCTTTGGTCTGGCCATCCCCTCTCCTGACTTTCGTAACCTACTCGAATACCTGCTGGAAGGGTGAGGAGTTAATTCATCCCGAAAGTCACACCAAAATTGTCAGATTAGAACTCACAATGATTTTGGAATTTCGGTAAAAATCCTAATAGAATTATCTTTTAGTTACACCGAACTCTGATCCGATTAGGGATCTTATTTTCCCAGGTGCGAGTTTAGGCCCGATACACATTAACGAAGATGGCGCATTGGGGAGTTCATAAGTTGGTATTGGGTTTTGAATTAATTCAGTACCCACTTTTTCATATAACCAGCGATATTCAGGCTTATCTACGATGTTCACCAATGCCTTAGCTCGCAAAACCCAATTTGGCAATGAATCCATTAATTTTCCCATTCTTTGACTATCCACTTTATCTGGAAGTGGGAATTGACACCCCGTAAACCGGTGAGACAACTTGTGTGCAGTGTCATCAAGATGGTTCCTCGTCGAAGAATTTTTTAAATTTGAATTCAATGAAGCTATCTCTTCCATTGCTTTATTTTTGCTTCCACTCACGTCTTCTTGAAGCATACC
>JAPPPH010000088.1 GCA_028817635.1 Verrucomicrobiales bacterium
CCATCGGTGCGTTCGTCGGCTGGCAGGGGGCGTTGTTTTCGTTGATGGCAAGCGCCGTGGTCGGGGCCGCGGTGGGAGTTAGCCTGTTGGCGATCGGCCGGAAGGACTGGTCAGACCGACTGCCTTACGGGCCATACATTTCGTTGGCTGCGGTGATTTGGATTTTCTTTGGGGAAGACATTTTGGCCGCTTGGCTTCCGGAGCCAGCGTCCATGCCGGTGCTGCCTCCGCTTGGCCAAGCGGGCCTAGAGCAGCCGGGGCTGTAATTCGTCCTTGGCCAAGGCCTCACCGATGCTCTCCACCCGCGCACGGCGTTGCTCCATGATGTGCTTGTCCACCGTGGGGTCGAATTGCACCGGGTAGTTTCCGTCGTAGCACGCCATGCAGAAGCTCTCCTTGGCCAGGCCGGTCGCACGCACCATGCCCTCCTCCGAGAGATAGGCCACGGAGTCGGCGTTGAGGTATTCTTGAATCTCCTCAATCGAGTGGTTGGCGGCCATAAGCTTGTTGCGATCCGGAAAATCGATCCCGTAAAAACAGGGATTCATATGCGGCGGACAACTGACGCGCACGTGCACCTCTGTGGCGCCTGCTTCCTTGAGGTTATTCACCCGTGCCTTGCTGGTTGTGCCGCGGACGATGGAATCGTCGATGATCACCACCCGCTTGCCCTCGACCAACTCGTTGATGAGGTTGAGCTTCACCCGTACGTTGAAGTCGCGAATCAACTGTGACGGCTGCAAAAAGCTGCGACCAACGTAGTGGTTTCGCACGAATGCCATCTCGTACGGGATGCCGGATTCGAGCGAATACCCCAGCGAGGCGCAGTTGCCGCTGTCAGGAACCGGCACGACGAGATCAGCATCGACCGCGGTCTCCTTGGCCAACTCGCGGCCCATGTTTACGCGCACCTGATAAACGCTGCGGTTGCTGATCCGCGAGTCTGGCCGCGCAAAGTAGACGTATTCAAAAATGCAAAAGGCCCGACGTTCCTGCATCGGGAAGGCGTTGATCGATTTGATGCCATCCTTGTTGATGATGACGATCTCTCCCGGCTCAACGTCGCGGACGAACTCGGCCTGGATCAGGTCGAACGCGCATGTCTCGCTGGACAGGACGTAGGCTCCGTCGAGTTTTGCGATCGAGAGCGGCCGAAAACCGTGCGGGTCGCGCACGCCAATCAACTCGTTCTCAGTCATGATCACGAGCGAGTAGGCGCCCTCGATCCGCTGCAGGCTTTGCACGAGGTTGTTTTCGCCGTTGTCCGACGGCCTCGCCATCAGGTGCAGAATGATTTCGCTGTCGACTGTGGTTTGAAAAATCGATCCGTCCAATTCCAGTTCCTCCCGCAACTGGGCGGCGTTGGTAAGGTTCCCGTTGTGCGCGATGGCGATCTGGCCTTTGTAACAATCCACCGTGAGCGGCTGGGAATTGCGGAGGTGCGACGAGCCGGTGGTCGAATAGCGCGTATGGCCGATCGCCATATTGCCACGCAGGCTCTCAAGTGCCTTGCCCTTGAACACCTGCGGCACGAGGCCCATTCCCTTGTGCACCTTGAACTGCCCGTCTGCACAGGTCACGATGCCGGCGCTCTCCTGGCCGCGATGCTGCAACGCGTACAGCCCGTAATACGTCAATTCGGCGGCGTTCGAGTGTCCGTAAACCCCGAACACGCCGCAGTAATGTTTGGGGTGCGACTCGCTCATTGTTCCATGGCGCGCGCGATGGTGTTCCACCACACGTCATGCAGGGCAGGCAATTCCCAGTTCAAATTATTTTCACCGACCTCAATGCAGAGCTGTTCGTTGCCGGTCACGGTGCCGATCCGTTGCGCCGGTACGCCAAGTAATTTCGCGCGATCCACGGCGGCCCCGGACTCGGCTTCGCTGGTGGTGATGACTACCCGGCCGTGAGCCTCGCCGTAGAGCAGTGCATCCACCCGGTCGCACTCGACTTCGCTCAAGTCGATCTCTGCCCCGGTAAACTTCGGCGTCTGACGGGCGGTCAATTCCGAGATCGCGCACTCCGCCAGTGCCACGGCCAAGCCACCCTCGGCACAATCGTGCGCGCTTTTGACCACGCCGGTTTCAATCAGGCCAAGCAGCGCATCGTGCATGGTCTTTTCCTTGGCCAAGTCGCACGGCGGCGGCGTGCCCTCCTTGCGGCTGTGCTCCACCTGCAACAATGCGGAGCCGCCCAAGCCAAGCAGGGGATCGTCCGATTCGACCGCTTGGCCAAGCAGGAGGATCGCGTCGCCCTCGTCCTTAAACCATTGGCTGGTAATGTGTTCCGGCTTTTCAACCAAGCCCACCATCCCCACCGTCGGGGTGGGGTCGATGGCTCCGGCCGGGTTTTGATTGTACAGGCTGACGTTGCCGCCGGTCACCGGCGTGCCGAACGCCTCGCAGGCCTCGGCTAAGCCGCGCACGCTCTCCTTGAGCTGCCAAAACAGCTCCGGATTGTGCGGGTTGCCAAAGTTCAAATTGTCCGTTGCCCCCAGCGGCCTCGCCCCGGAGCAGACCAAGTTGCGGGCTGCCTCGGCTACGGTGGCTTTGCTTCCTTCGTACGGGTCGAGGTAAACGTGTGTGCCGTTGCAGTCGACTGACATCGCGAGGTACTTGTCCGGGATGTCATCCTGCGGCTCGCCGACCGGCAGCGGCGGGAAAGAGTCGGCCTTGACCCGGATG
This sequence comes from Verrucomicrobiales bacterium, assembly GCA_028817635.1. GTDB lineage: Bacteria > Verrucomicrobiota > Verrucomicrobiia > Limisphaerales > UBA1096 > UBA1096. The sequence continues at coordinate 2,688 of JAPPPH010000088.1, forward strand.
ACTGCGGCGTCAGAGCCGGGATTGATCGCCGTGCCGGCGCGGACCATGTGGTCGTACTGGCGGTACACCCAGTTCTTGGAGGCGATTGACGGCCAGCCAAGCAGCTTGGCCAAGGCCTCCTCCGGCTTGGCCAAGTCGGGAATGTCAGTGAGCTGAAGTGCTTGGGTTTTTTGGAGGTACTCCGGCTCCTTCGAATCTCGATGGTACAGCGGCGCTTCGTCGGCGAGCTTGGCCGCCGGCACGGTGGCGACCACTTCGCCGTGGTTCTTGACGACCATCATGCCGTCGTCGGTCACCTTGCCCACTTCGGCCCACGGCAGGTCCCACTTGTCAAAAATCCGCTTCACCTCCTCCTCGCGCCCCTTGTGCACGATGATGAGCATGCGCTCCTGCGATTCGCTCAGCAGAATCTCGTACGGCGTCATGTTCGGCGCGCGCTGCGGCACCTTGGCCAGATCGATCTCGATGCCGGTGCCGCCGCGGGCCGCCGTCTCGCAGGTGGAGCAGGTCAGGCCGGCTGCGCCCATGTCCTGAATGCCTGCGACCGCGCCGGTGGCCAGCAACTCGAGGCACGCCTCCATGCACAGCTTCTCCATGAACGGGTCGCCCACCTGCACGGCGCCGCGTTGTTGCTCGGCCGATTCCTCGGTCAAATCCTGTGAGGCAAACGCCGCACCAGCCAAGCCGTCCCGTCCCGTCGCCGGTCCGACGTAAAACACCGGGTTGCCTACGCCCTTGGCTGCTCCGCGTGCCACTTGGCTATGGCGCAATACCCCCAGACTGAAGGCGTTTACGAGCGGATTTCCCTCGTATGAGGGGTCAAAATAGACTTCGCCGGCCACCGTCGGGAGGCCAATGCAGTTGCCGTAATGGGCGATGCCGGCCACTACGCCGCGAAACAGCCGCCTCACCGTCGGTGACTCGAGGCTGCCAAATCGCAGCGAATTCATGTTTGCGATCGGCCGGGCGCCCATGGTGAAAATGTCGCGGATGATCCCTCCGACGCCGGTGGCCGCCCCCTGAAACGGCTCGACGGCACTTGGATGGTTGTGGGACTCGATCTTGAACGCCACCCCGAGGCCGTCGCCCATGTCTATCACCCCGGCGTTTTCCTCACCGGCAGCCACAATCACTTTTGGCGAACGGGTGGGGAAAGTCTTTAGCAGCGCGCGGGTATTTTTGTAGGAGCAGTGTTCGCTCCACATGACGGAAAAGATGCCCAGTTCGGTGAAGTTCGGCTCGCGGCCGAGTATCTCGAGAATGTGATCGTATTCCTCCGGCGTGATGCCGTGTTCCTTGATGACTTCCGGGGTGATCTCGGGGTCGGGCATCTGTCACTTCCGGCGCACAAGGCGCGGCGTCATCAATTGAAATGGAGTCATCGAATCGTGGGCTCGCATGTTCCCGGTAACCGGTCTGCGGCAAGATAGTAACGCGAAAAACCGGATGCAAGACTACCGTGAGATTTCGTGAAGATTTCGTCTCCAACAGGTCACGCCACTTGCCAAGCGGTGGCCCCTTCGACAGGATGTCCCCGCTTGGTTTCAATCCGATGAACCGCCTGTTTTTATCCCTCCTTCTTCCGCTTGGCCTCCTCACAGGCACGGCGAGTGCAGCGGTTAAGGGGCATGTGCCAGTACTCCTGCAACTGACCGAGCCGGCACTGGTTCCGTTTTATCTCAACCAAAAGGAACGTGGAGCCGACGGGGCCACGCTTGGCCAAGCGGTGCGGCAGCACGCCAAGCGCCTGACCGACGAGCAGGATCGCTTGGCCAAGCGGCTGAACGCCCGCGGCATCCGTGTGACCAAGCGCTTCACCCGCGTGACCAACGCCCTGCGGGTGCGTGTCGCCCCGGCAGCCATCTCCGGCTTGGCCAAGCTCCCCGGTGTGCAGCGGGTTGAGCGGCCAAGGGCGTACCGGTTACTCACCAAGAAAAGCGTACCGGCTATTGGGGCCAAAACCGCCTGGGGCACACGGGAAACCGGTTTTGACGGTGAGGGAATCCGGATTGCGGTGATCGATTCCGGCGTCGACTACACCCACGCGATGTTTGGCGGAGCCGGCACTCGAAGCGCCTATAAAGCCAACGACGCCAGTGAGATAGAGCCCGGCTCCTTCCCCACAGCCAAGGTCGATGGCTGGGATTTTGCCGGGAAAAACTACGATGGCGAGGACGACGAACCGCAGCCGGACGGCGACCCGCTCGACCGCTCCGGCTACGGCCACGGCACGCACGTTGCGGGGATCATCGGCGGTGTGGGCGTGACCACCAAGGGCAAGCCGTACAACGGCCCGTACCATGCCGGCCTCAATTATGATGAGTTCAAGCTCCGCCCCGGCGTGGCCCCGAAGGCGAAATTGTTCGCCCTTAAAATTTTTGGCGACAACGCGCTCGGCAGTACCGGGCTGGTACTTGATGCGCTCGAGTGGTGCGTCGATCCCAATGCAGACGACCAGTTCGACGATCGGATGGACGTGATCAACCTTTCCCTTGGTTCGACACTGGGTCTCGAGGAGAAAAACGAAATCGAGGCGGGGGTGTTTCGCAACCTCAACAATCTTGGCTGCGTGGTCGTGGCGGCCGCCGGCAACTCAAGCAATGACAATTTTTATTTGGTATCTGCCCCCGGGGTGGAGCGCTCTGTCATCAGCGTCGGCTCAACCAAGTTGGACGGCAAGGTTCAGCGGATCGCTGCACACAGTGCCCGCGGCCCATCCTCGCCTCACAGCCTGTTGAAGCCGGAGATCGTCGCGCCGGGCGAGTTGATCCAGTCGGCCAAAATGGGCACCGGCTCTGACGGCGCGTGGTTCACCGGCAGTTCACTTGCGACACCGCACGTGTCCGGCGCAGCGGCGCTCGCATTGCAGGCGCACCCCGGTAGGACAGCCACACAAATCAAGGCGCTGCTGCTCAACACGGCAAACCCAGTCGTGCACAAGGACGGCACCCCCTATCCTGAGTCGTTGGCGGGAGCCGGTTTTCTTGATGTCGCCCAGGCGGTCGAGACTACTGTCACCGCCATGGCCGAGGGCACGGATGGTTTGACGACGCTGTCGCTGGGTGACTTGGCCTTCTCGACGCCGTGGAAAAGTACACGGCAGATTCGGGTGACAAACCATGGCAAAACTGCTGTGTCGTTCGAGCTGTCTGTTGAAGAAACCGTAACCGAACCGGGCTTCATCATCGAACTGCCAGAAGAGAAAACGATTCAGGTTCCTGAGAACTCCCACCGAATGGTGGTAGTGACGTTTAAGGCGAACCCAAAACAATTCGACCGGAGTGGCGACCCGCTCACGCCGGAGAAAATCAACGGCCGCGCCCGGAGCTGGGTGTACGAGGTGAGTGGAAAAATCCGGCTCGACGGCGACGAGCGGACACTGCGTGTGCCCTATCACGCCCTCGTACGGGCGGCCTCGAAAAAGAAGGGGACTGTCAGCAAGATTGGTCTGCCGGAGAAAGACACGGTCGAGTTTGCCCTGCCTCTGCGGGGGCATTCTGCCCATCCCAAACCGCTGGTCTCGGTGTTCGAGTTGGCCGCGATCAGTCCGCGAAACGATGGCCTTGAGAATCCAGCCGACATCGCCGCTGACGTCCTCGCGGTGGGCGTGGCGTCCGATTATCCGCAGGTCGGCTCGGTCGATCGCACGACGCTCTACTTTGCCATCGCCAATGCCGGCAACTGGACTAATCCGCACTCGTTCATCTACGACCCGCACCTGCAGATTGACACCGACTTCAACGGCTGGATCGATCACGAGCTGGCCAGTTGCAGCAACGGCGGCCTGCTCAAGGACGACCTCACCAAGTCGGCCTTTGTGGATGATGTGTTTCTCTCCATCCTCATCCGCGTGCCGCGCGACGAGCTTGGCATCGCCGATGCCGGCTTCCTGAATGTCTTCCCGCCCAGCCGCTTTGACACCGTGCCGTTTAACAACAGCGTGATGGTCCTGCCGGTTCCGGCGAAGATGCTTGGGTTAACCGAGGACAAAACCGATTTCGATTTTCGGATGCTCTCACTGGGCGCCGAGCAGTACGGTTATCCAGAAGTCGATCGTACTACGATGATCCGATACGACATCACCGAGCCGGTAGTGCATACGGCGTTCGGCATCGACGGCACGGTGATGTACGATGCCAACCAACCGGTGCGGGTCGCGGTCGACCGCCGCTTGGCCAAGCGCAAAAACGTGCGGCCGGCCGTGATGATCATGCACCACATGAACACCGATACCCACAAGGTCGACCTCGTCGAACTCAAACTCGACACGGATGACGTGGACGGCGACGGGCTGGTTGATATCGATGAGTTGTCGCTCTACGGCGATCTGACCACGACGGACACACCGCTCAATATCGACACCGACAAGGATGGTGCCACCGATGCGGACGAACTGGCCGCCGGCACCGACCCGAATGACCCGGACTCCGTTTTTCTTCTGCAACCGAACGTGCGTACAACCCCGCTTGGCCCCGAGCTGAAGTGGAGCAGCGTGGCCGGCAGGACATATCTCGTTCAGCGCACGCCGGCGCTTGGCCAAGCGTTTGAGACGGTCTCCGGGCCGATCCCAGCCACACCGCCGCTGAACACGTTCGTCGACAACACTGCGCCGCTTGGGCAGGGGTTTTTCTATCGAATCCTGAAACCCTAACCGGCTGTTAGCCGTATTATCCCATCCGGAACACGCCGGTTTTTTGTCACAAAATCGTTGTTTTCCGCTGATTGACGAACCCAAACTGATGACGCAGACTCCCCGCCGCATGTCGTTGAAGCATATTTTTCTGGCAATTTTACTCGGCCTTCCGCTGGTACGGCCAAGCGCTGCAGAGATTCCAGACGGACCGATCACGCTCGAGCAGTGCATAAAGATTGCGCTTGCGAACA
>JAPPPH010000452.1 GCA_028817635.1 Verrucomicrobiales bacterium
AATTTGGATTCTCCAACGAAAACGTCACGGTGTATTTCGATTTCGTCTTATTGATGGACACCTCGTTCATTTTCCAGATGATCTTTTTGTCCTTCAGTTCCATCGAGCCGGTGTTCGAAAAGTAGACATCCCCATCGTAGCCGTAGCCAAAAACCTGCAACTGACCGGTGCCCGCGTTGAGGGACATGATCTTGCTGCCGGAGTTGTAGCTCTTGCCCGTTTTCTTTTGGATGATGCGCGAGCTGAACTCGACCGCAGCCTTTTCCTGCAGCCAACGGAAGCGAAACACCATGTCGATTTTCCCGCCGTCCTCGTTGCCTTCAAATCCCTCGTACGCATCCGACTCCGCCGTCCAGCTTCCGATGAATGGCTGCACCCCTTTCAGCGCTTCCTGAGCCGGTTGAGTTTTCGGCGCTTCGGCAGTGGCGGTCTCAGCGGCAGCAAAACCGATCATCGCCAGAACGATGATGGGGATGGTTTTCATTTTCATATCGAGTGCGTAACCGGGGAGAGGATACCACCGTAACCGCACCCCCACAAGATGGCAGAAGTTAGTCGCGATCTTCCTTTGCACCCCATGCTTTCGGCTCGATGCCTTGCCTGAGTCGCTGGAGGTTGGAGCGGTGTTTCCAAACAGCCATAACGCCGAGGAAGAGGCAGATCCAAAAAAGTAGTCCGTAGCGGTTCTCGGTGTCGCTTGGCCAAGCGGCGGCGGCAATAGGCAGTGCTACTGCAGCTGCGATGGATGCCAACGAGACATAGCGAGTCACCGCTAAAAACAGAATCCACGATCCAAGACAGACCGCGAACGGGATCGGGGCGAGTCCTCCGACCACGCCGGCCGTGGTCGCGATCCCCTTCCCGCCCTTGAACCGAAGCCAGCAGGGAAAATTATGGCCAAGGATCGCCGCAGCACCCACCACGAGGCCAAGCGACTCCGGCGCCGGTGCGCTCCCCTCGGGGAACAAGCCCATCAATAGCCCCGGGAAAAACAGGCAGGGCAACAGGCCCTTGAGGGCGTCGAAGATGAGTACGGCGATCCCAATGCCGGTGCCGAGGTTGCGGATTGCGTTGGTGGCGCCGATGTTGCCGCTGCCAACTTCGCGCAGGTCAATGCCCTTCATCCGGCCGGCGATGAATCCGGCCGGCACCGATCCGGGCAAGTAGCCCGCAAGTCCGGCCAACAGCCAGGCAAGCACCTCCATGCGCGGAGTCTAGTGGGCGGCGATAAACGCGGCCAGCCCGTTATGACGCGGCACGCGCGGATTGCCATCGGGCGGGCTGGGCCGTTAGGTTGGTGCGGCTTTTCGGATGGCGACACCGATGATCGATGTACAGCACCTGACCAAGCGCTACGGACAACATGTGGCGCTGGACGGTGTGTCGTTCTCGGTCAACGCCGGCGAGGTGGTCGGTTTTCTCGGGCCAAATGGGGCCGGCAAAAGCACTACGATGCGCATCCTCACCACCTTCATGGCGGCGACCTCGGGGACAGCGCGCGTCGGGGGCGACTGCGTGTTCGAGCAACCGGATCGGGTGCGCGAACGCATTGGCTACATGCCGGAGAACAATCCGCTGCCGCTTGATCTGCGCGTGGCGGACTACCTCGGTTTTCGTGCCGAGCTGAAGCGCTTGGCCAAGCGCAAGACCACTGGTCGAGTCAGCGAAGTGATGGAGCAGTGCGGCATCGAGGACGTGGCCAAGCGCTTCATCGGCCAGCTCTCGCGTGGCTACCGGCAGCGGGTCGGTATGGCCGATGCGCTGTTGGCCAAGCCGGAGTTGATCGTGCTCGACGAGCCGACGTCCGGCCTCGACCCCAATCAGGTTCGCTCCGTGCGCCGGTTGATTCTTGAACTGGCCGGCGAACACACGGTGCTGATCTCGTCGCACATCCTGTCCGAAATCGAGATGACCTGTGACCGTGTCGTCATCCTGCACGAGGGCCGGTTGCTGGCCAGCGGAGCATTAAACGATTTAATGGCCAAGGCCAATGCCTCGGTGATAGCCGAAGTGCAGGCGCCGCTGCCGGAGGTTCAACAGTGGGCCGCTGAGTTGGCGCTTGGCCAAGCGGAGGTCGCCGGGCAACCGGACGGCTACGTGCGCTGTCAATTCGCCGGGGCCATCGACGGAAGCGCCCGCGAGCGCGTCTTCGCCGCAGCCAACGAACGCGGCTGGCCGTTGCGCGAGCTGTCACGCAGGGCTCCGTCGCTCGAGGATCTATTCGTCAGCCTCACACAGGAAAGGGAGGAACCGCAATGAGCGTCTTTCGCGCGTTGGTGCGCCGGGAGTTGTCGGCGTTTTTTCAGGGACCGACCGGGTTCATCATCATCGCGGCGGTGATGTTCCTCATCGGGCTTGGATTCCTCGTGGTGCTCTCCGGTCTGAACGGCGAAGCGACGCCGATGCCGGTGACGCAGGTTTTTTACGGCACCTATTTTTTCTGGGTGATCCTGCTGTTGATCGCGCCGGTGATCACCATGCGCAGCTTCGCGATGGAGCGCGCCAGCGGCACGTACGAAAGCCTGATGACTGCACCTGTCGGCGATTGGCAGGTGGTGCTGTCGAAATTCGCCGGGGCACTGATTTTTTACATGATCCTCTGGGTGCCGTTGCTGATCTGCTCGGTTGTCGTCCGTTTTTATGTGGGTGAATCGGCGGTGCTCGGGCTGGGGACGATGTTCACCTCGGCGTTGGGCATCCTGATGGTCGGCTGCCTGTACATGTCGATCGGCTGCTTCGCGTCGGCGTTGACACGCAACCAAGCAGTCGCGGCGGTGAGCGGATTCGCGCTGGGTGCGGCGCTGTTTTTCACCGGCTTCTTTTCGTACTTCGCCGGCGACCGAACGGACTGGCTCTCGCAACTGGCGCGGCACATCTCGCTGGCCAACCACATGGAATCGTTCACCCGCGGCGTGGTCGACCTCGGTGCGATTGTTTTTTTCCTGAGCCTGACCGGGCTGTTTTTGTATCTCACCCACAAAGTCGTCGAAAGTCGGCGCTGGAAATAATCGATGGAAGAGCAGTCCAAATTTGCCAGCTTTTCGCCCACGATACGGCGGGTGATTTCACGGCGGGTCCTGCTCGCAGCGCTGATGGCCATCGTGTGTGTGCTGCTGGTGAATATGCTGGCGCTGCGTAACCCGGCGAAATTCGCGCTCGCCCAGTCGGCCGACCACAGCCTGTCGCCGCTCACGAAAAAAGTCCTTGGCTCGCTGACAAACGACGTGCGCGTGGTGGCGCTGTTCGACACGCAGTCGGATTTGTTTGAGCCGGTCAGAAACCTGCTGGTCGAGTACGAGCGGGTGTCGTCTCGGGTGAAACTGGAACTGGTCGATCTCGCCCGCGACCCCGCCCGTGCCGAGGCGGTTCAACAGGAATTGCGCTCCCCGGCCAACGCGCCGGGTAACCGCGTTTTGTTTGCCGTGAACGAGCGCGTCAAGGCGGTCAACGACAGCGAACTGTCGATCCTTGACTTTTCCGAGTTCATGGAAAAACGCGAGGCGCGTCGGACGCACTTTGTCGGCGAGCAGTTGTTCACCTCGGCCATCGTCGCGGTGACCGAGGGGAAGCAAACGAAGATCGGCTTCGTCACCGGGCACGGCGAACATCGCGCCAGCGATCAGGGCGGCCAATGGGGTTACTCGAAGTTCGCCCTCATGCTGCAGCAAAAAGGGTTTCTCATGCAGGAGGTTTCGCTGGCCGGGACGAACTCGATCCCGGCCGACTGCCGACTTTTGATCACCGCCGGGCCACGTACGCCGTACAATCCGGCTGAACTGGCCAAGCTGCGCGAGTACCTCGGCAGCGGAGGCAGCCTGTTTGCGCTGTTCAACTTTTACTCGCTTCAGCGCCCGAGTGGGCTGGAGTCGTTCCTCGCCGATTACGAATTCGAAGTGGGCGTCAATCAGGTTTCCGACTCGAAAAACGAGCAGTCCGGCGAGAGCGGCCTGTTGCTGGTCGAGGATCTCGGCAGCCATCCGATCACCAAGCCGATCCTCGGCAGCCGCCTGCAGATGGTGCTGCCGCGCTCGGTCGGTTTTCCCGAGTCGGAGGAGGAAAACGACGACCCGCCGCCGGTGTCGGTGCTCGCGCATTCGTCCGACTCCGGGCAGGCGGTGGTGCAGACGCAGGGCAATCAGGGCGCGGTTGAAAAGCAGGGCAAGATTCCGCTCGCGGCCGCCAAGGTACACGCCAACGAGGGCCAGCCGCCGGCACGAATCGTCGTCGCGGGCGACTCGTTGTTCCTCGGCAACAGCGCGTTTGAGGCCGGGGCCAACCGGGACTTTGCCAACCTCGCTGTCAACTGGCTGCTTGAGCGGACACACCTGCTGGAGATCGAGCCACGCGCCGTGACCGAGTATCGCATCAGCCTTTCCCGCTCGGAGATGACCTCGATCACTTGGGTGCTGCTGCTGGTGTTGCCGGGCGGCACGCTTGGCCTTGGCCTGTTGTGGTGGCGGCGCCAGATGAAACGATCATGAACCCGAAGGAACTCAAATGGCTGAGCGTGTTGGCGGCGGTGCTGGCCGTCGCCGTCGTGGTCGACAGCCTGAGAACGCCCACCGGCCCAGCGCTTGGCCAAGCGGAGCGGTTGTTCCCCGGGCTCGCTGCGGACTCGATCGAATCGTTCACCGTCACCCGCGGTGCGACCAACATCGTGGCCCAAAAAACCAACGGCCAATGGCGGGTGGCCGACCCGGATTATCCCGCCCACCCCGGGCGACTGCAGCGCTTGGCCAAGCTGCTCTCCGAATTGACTGTCAGCCAACGTATCGCCGAGGCCGACTGGACCGAGACCGGCAACGAGACCACGTTTGGTCTCAACGCCGAGGCCCGGGCAACCGTCCGATGGAAGAGCGCCGGGAAGGAACAATCCCTTGAGGTCGGTGCCCCGGCGCTGTTCGGGCGACAAACCTACGTCCGCCTGCCCGGCTCACGAGACGCGATCCTCGTCGACAGCGACTTGGCCAACTGGGTGCCGCGCAACGCCGACGACTGGCGCGACCTGCGGCTTGTCCCCGAAAATCTCGACTTTGACTCGCTGCGATTCTGGGGCCAGAGCCGCACGATCCAACTTAATCGTGATGGCAACGGTACATGGCGGATGAAGGAACCAATCGACACCGGAGCCGACCAGTCGGTCATCCTGCAACTCATCAAGCGGATGCAACTGGCGCGCATCGTGCAAATCGCCCCGGGCGACGCCGCGACCGCAACCGAACCGGATGCGACTGTGCGCTTGGCCAAGGGCGATGAGACGTTGATCGAGCTGGCTTTCCGCAAGCCTGGCGATGATGAGGAAAATCCCAACATTTGGGTGACTCACTCCAACCGAGGGCGCGTGGCGATTCAGGACGACGGCCTGTTGACCCTGCTCCGACTGCCTCACAATCAATTCCGCAACCACGCCATTTTCCGGCGGCCACTGGACGAGGTCTCCACGATCACCGTCGATACGGTCAACAAATTCACCGTGAGCCGGCAGGCGGACGATTCGTGGCAGGTCAGCGGAAAACGCACGTTCAAGGCCGACAAACTGCTGGTGAACACCATGCTGGGCACCATCCGCGACGGACAGGTGATCGACTTCGTGAAGGACAACGCCACTGCGGCCGACTTCAAAAAGGAGGGTTTGGACAACCCTTGGATGAACCTGAAAATAGACGGGGCCTCCGCGACCACCGGCGCGTGGAGTGAGTCGGTTGCGTTCGGCACGTTTGACACCAGTCGGGTGCTCGCCCGACTGAACACCGAGCCGACCATCGTCGCCCTGCCCCGCGCGCAGGCGATCCTGCTGCCGAAAGAGGATTTCAAATTGCGCGACCGCCGTCTTTGGTCGTTCGCGACAAATCAGGTTGCCGCCGTCACCATCACGCTGAAAAACAAACCGACACGCCTCCTGCGACTGCCCAACGCCACCTGGCGTGATGCACAAAACAAGGCACTCGACCAGATTCAGTCTGCCATGCTCGAGGAATCCATTTACCGGATGGGCGTCATGACCGCTGTTGAGTGGATCGGCGAGGGCGATGCCGCCGTCAAGGCCGCGGGAATCAAGCCCGGCAATGACCAGATCGTGGCCGAGGTGGATACTGCCGACGGGGCGAAGAAATTCACGCTCGCCTTTGGAAACAAGGATCCGCTTGGCCGCACCCGCGTGATGACTCAGCACTACGGCCGCCCCACCCTTTTCACCGCACCCAACGAGTTCAGCAACATTTACACCGCCACCCTGCAAACCCTTGGCCTGACAAGGCCGTAGGACCTAGTCAGGCGGAAACCCGTTGACAGTCCGCCAGCGTTTGATACGCTGCGCCGCCGTGAGTTTTCAAGTCGCACAGTTTTTTGGATATTTTAGCCGCTGGTATCGGTTTACCAGCCGGTACTGCCTGCGAGCCTTGGAAATCTAGAGCACCGATAAAAAAGAATTTACCAAGCCGCAGGCAAAAACGCCTGCGGTTTTTTATTTTACAGGGACAACAAAAATTAAACCAAAATGATAGTCGTACTTAAAAACAGCGTCTCCCCCGAGGAGGAACAGGCCGTGGTCGAGGAAATCAAAAAACTCGGCTACCAACCCCATGTCATGCACGGCGTGGCACGAACCGTGATCGGCGCGATCGGCGACGAGCATTCGCACCGCGATCTCGACGTGCTCAACGCCTGGCCGCAGGTCGAGTCCGTCACGCCGATCCAGCAGCGACACAAGCTCGTCAGCCGCGAGGCACACCCGGAGGACTCCACCGTCAATGCCGGCGGCGTCATCGTAGGCGGCAAAAAAATCCAGGTCATGGCCGGCCCGTGCTCCGTCGAGAGCGAAGAGCAACTCATGAAAACCGCGCACGCGGTCAAGGCAGCCGGCGCCACCATGCTCCGGGGCGGGGCGTACAAGCCGCGCACCTCGCCCTACGAGTTTCAGGGACTGGGCGAGGACGGCCTAAAGTTACTGGCCAAGGCACGGGAGGAAACCGGCCTGCCAATCGTCACCGAGCTGCTCTCACAGGATCACGCCGAACTGGTGGCCGAGTACGCCGACATGCTTCAGATCGGCACGCGCAACGCGCAAAACTTTCAACTGCTCATTGCGGCCGCCAAGACCGGCAAGCCGGTGCTGCTCAAGCGGGGTATGTCGATGCGTATCATGGAATGGCTGCTGGCCGGTGAATACGTGTTGGCGAACCAGAATCCCAACCTGCTTTTCTGCGAACGCGGCGTGCGCACGTTTGAGGATTACACCCGCAACACGCTCGACCTCTCGGCAGTGGCGGTCGTGAAAAACGAGTCCCACTGTCCGGTGGTGGTCGACCCAAGTCAGGGTTGCGGCAAGGCGGCGCTCGTTCGCGCCATGTGCAAGGGCGCGGTGGCCATGGGAGCCGACGCGCTGCTCATCGAGGTGCACCCCGACCCGGCACACGCCATCAGCGACGCCGCCCAACAGATCGACCTTGAAGGGTTTGGCGAACTGATGCAGGAGCTGAAGCCAATAGCCGAATCGGTCGGACGCGAGGTATAG
>JAPPPH010000250.1 GCA_028817635.1 Verrucomicrobiales bacterium
ACAGAGCTGGAGACGAACATCATCCAGACGGTGGTGGGCTCGGACCGGACGGATATCGCGGGCGCGATCCGGTTGGGCACGGCAGCCTTCCCCGAGGCGGGTCAAAAACGGCTCGTGCTCTTCTCGGACGGCAACGAAAACATCGGCGACGCCGTGCAGGCGGTGATGGCGGCGCGGCCGCTGGATGTGTCGGTGGACGTCGTGCCATTGAGCACGCAGGGCGGTGCGGATGTGGCGGTGCAGCGGCTGGCGGTGCCCGGCTCCATCAAAAAGGGCCAGCCGTTTGATGCCAAGATCTTCGCGTTATCGGACCGCGAGCAACCGGCCACGGTGAGACTGTTCCGCAACGACCAGTTGCTGGGCGAACAATCGGTGCGCTTGGCCAAGGGCAAAAATCTTTTCAGCTTCCCGCAGTCGCTTGGCCAAGCGGGATTTTACTCCTACGAGGTGCAGATCGAGGCGGGCGGCGATCGCGTGCCGCAGAACAACCGCGCCTCCGGCTTCGCCAACGTGCGAGGTGACCCGAGCGTGTTGATCATCGCAGCCGACCCCGCGCAGGACGCGCCGCTGGCCAACGCGTTGCGCGCCACAAATCTCGAGGTCACACTGGGCGATCTCTCGTCGCTGCCGGGCTCGCTCGCCGGGCTGCAGGCATTCGACACGATCTTCCTGAGCAACATCAACGCCGGTGACCTTGGCCGTGACGCAATGTTGCTGATCGAAAGCGCGGTGCGCGATTTCGGTGTGGGACTGGTTTGCATCGGTGGCGACCAATCGTTCGCCGCAGGCGGCTACCGCAACACCCCGCTCGAGCGGACGCTGCCGGTTAGCATGGAACTCGACAGCAAAAAGGTGCTGCCGCCCGGCGCACTGGTTTTGCTGATGCACGGAATGGAATTCAACAATGGCAACCAGGTCGCCAGGCAATGCGCGATCGGTGCGCTGGACGCGATGGGGCCGAATGATGAACTTGGCATCGTGTTATGGGATGGAAACGACCGCTGGCTGTTCCCCGAGCCGCACCTGCGAAAGGTCGGCGACAAGCAGGAGCTTGGCCGGCAGATCATGGGGATGAATCAGGGCGACCTGCCGTCGTTCCAAAACCTGATGACGATGGGCTACGAGGGGCTCAAGAAATCGACCGCCAGCATCAAGCACATGATCGTCTTCAGCGACGGCGACCCCGGCGGGCCAAGCGATCAATTAATGAACAGCATGCGCGCCGACAAGATTACCGTCAGCACCGTGCTCATCGCAGGCCACGCCGGGCCGGAGACCATGATCGAGATCGCCGACAAGGGCGCCGGACGGTTCTACAACATCACCAACCCCGCGCAGTTGCCGCAGATTTTCCTCAAGGAAACCGCCGTCATCCTCAAGACGGCGATTTACGAGGACCCGTTCGTACCGCAGCAACGCAGCAGCAGCGAACTGCTGACCGGTTTCGGCGCGGGCAGCTACCCGCAGCTTCTCGGGTACGTGGCTACCAGCGAGAAGGCCCGCGCCGAGACGCCGCTGTTGACCACGCAGGGCGACCCGCTGCTGGCCCACTGGCAATACGGTCTCGGCCGGGCGGTGGCGTTCACGTCCGACGCCAAGGCCAAGTGGGGCAGCAACTGGATCGGCTGGGGCGACTACCAGACCTTTTGGTCGCAGATCGCCAACTGGAGCCTGCGCCGGGTGGAGACCGGCAATCTCGAAGCCGACGTCGCGATCGAACAAGGGCGCGGCATCATCAGCGTCGAAGCCATCGACACCGACGGCAATTTTCGAAACTTCCTCGACCTGCAGGCCGTGGTCGTGAATCCGAAAGGCGAACGCGAACTCGTGCCGCTCACCCAGACCGCTGCCGGCCGTTACGAGGCCGAGTTCGAAACCCGCGAGACCGGCTCGTACCTCGTCCACCTTCGCGAGATGGAACAGGGTGAACTGCGCGCCTCACAGGTCATTGGCGCAAACCTCGATCACTCGCCGGAATTCGCCGAGTCGCGGCCCAACCTCGCCCGGCTCGAGCGTTTGGCGGAAATCGGCGGTGGCAAACTGCTCAGTCGCGATTTTGGCAAAGACAACCCGTTCGAACACGACCGCAGGGAAACCTTTCAACCGGTGGATCTCTGGGAGTGGCTGCTCAAGTTTGCCGTGCTGCTGTTCCCGGTGGACGTCGGCGTGCGCCGCATCCAAATCGATCGCGAGGAGTGGTCACGCTGGATGGCCGGGCTGATGCGCGTGCTGGTTTTCTGGCGTCGAAAGGAGAACCCCAAGCGGGAGGAATCACTCGCCTCGCTGCTGGCCAAGCGCGACGAGGCGCGGCAGACATTCCGGCGCGAGCAGCCAAGCGCGCCGACCGAACCGGCGCCGGAACTGTTCCAGCCAAGCCAGCCGACCAGTGGGGACTCGGCCCCGCTAGGCGCATCCACCGCAGCCGTGGCCGATCCGCCGACCACCGAGGACAACCCGGAACCGGAGGGCGACTCGACCACCAGCCGCCTGCTCGCGGCCAAGCGCAAGGCGCTTCGCAAAAAGAAATAGCATGCGCCGACCGGCTCCATCGCTGCCGTGTGTTGGCGTCTGGCTTCTGCTTGTCGCAGTCCTGCCCGCGATGGCCGGGGTGCGGATCAACGAGATTCACTACCGGCCAAAAAACGAATCAACCGCAGAGGAGTTCATCGAGCTATGGAACCACGGCAAAAAAACAGTCTCCCTCGCGGGATGGCGGCTGGATCGCGGGGTAGTTTTTTCGTTCACGAACCAAGCGCTGCAGCCGGACACCGGCCTCGTCATCGCCGCCGATCCCAGGCGACTCGCAGAGCAACATCCGAATTTGAAAAACATCGCCGGCCCTTGGGAAGGGCGACTGGGTAACAACGGCGAATTGATCCGCTTGGTAGATGCCTCCGGCAAAACGGTGGACAAGATCCGGTACGCTACCGAGGGCGACTGGTCGCGCCGGGTACGCGGCCCGCTTCAGGAGGGTCACCGAGGATGGGTTTGGCAAAGCGGCCACGACGCCGGCGGGCGCTCGCTGGAACTGCGCCAACCCGAACTGCCAGCCGGCCACGGCCAAAACTGGGCAGCCAGCCAGACCAACGGCGGCACGCCCGGCAGAAAAAACTCGGGACACACCGACGACCTCCCACCGATGATCCTCGAGGCGGCGCACTCCCCTTCCCTGCCGTCGTCGACCGACGAAGTGACGGTTTCTGTCAATATCATTGATGAAAAAACCAAGGATGTGACGGCGCAACTGCACTTTCGAAACGACGGCGCGGAGAAGTTCGAGACTGTGCCGATAAAGCGGAAAAATCAGGGCCTGTTCAAGGCGGCCATCCCGCCCCGGCCAGACGGCACCGTCGTCGAGTTTTTCGTCACGGCCGTTGACTCCGGTAAAAACAAGCGCACCTGGCCGAACGCCGGGCCGGATTGTCCGCGCGCACTTTATCAGGTTGCCGACGACCGACCGGAGCCGGGTCGGCCGGTGCATCGAATCATCCTCACGGCGAAGGAGCGAGCCGAGTTGGCTACCATCGGTGCGCGCCCGTGGTATCGAACCAGCGACGCGCAGATGAATGGCACGTTCATCAACCGTGAGGGCGACAAAGTCTCGGTGCGCTACAACGTCGGCGTGCGTCTCCGCGGGACGACCTCGCGCGCCGCCGCGCACAAAAGCAGGCGGGTGAATTTCCCGAACGATCGACCGTGGCAAAACCGGACGGCAATTAACCTGAACGCCGTCAGCCCGCACGTGCAGGAGCTTGGCAGTGCGTTATTTCGGTTGGCCGCTCTGCCGGCGCCGCGCGCCCGTGCCGTTCGAGTGTACGAAAACAATCAACCGCTCGGCGGGCTATCCCAGTTCCATCATTACGCGGAGTTGGATCCGCTGAATTCCGAGTACATCGACTGGCAGTTTCCCGATGACGCCAACGGCAACCTGTACAAGGGTGGCGGCCATGCGGATCTGAAATTTCTCGGGGATACGGCCGCACCTTACGCCGAGCTGCATTTCTACGCCAAGCAGACTAACCGCTGGCTCAATGACTACACCGACCTGATCGATTTCCTGCGCGTGCTTGGCCAAGCGGACGGCTCGACACTCCCGGAGGCGCTGCCGCAGCAGATGAATCTCGACAACTGGACACGTCACCTCGCGGTGCATGACCTGCTCGGAAACGAGGAAACAAGCCTCGTGACCGGTGACCGGGGTGACTACGCTCTTTATGCCGGGACGACCGATCCGAGGTTCGTGCTGATCCCGTACGACCTTGACGGTGTGCTGGGCGTTGCCGGAGGCGAGAAAAGTCCGGTACTCCGCGCCACGGCCAACACCGCGCTTGGCCAAGCACTGCGACACCCCGAGGTTGCCGCGCGTTACTGGCGGCATCTCGAGGAACTGGCTCACACCGTGTTTGAGCCGGGGAATTTTTCACGAACGGTCAACCGATTGACCGGCGACTATTTGCCCGCAGCGGAACGCGATCGAATCAAGGCGTTCGCCGCCAGACGGAGGGCATTTATCCTGTCCCAAATGCCAGGCAGCCTCACCGTCGACATGCGCTTGGCCAAGCGCAACGGCTGGCATGTTTCCGACTCTCCGGAGATTGAATTGACCGGTACGGCAAACGCCGCGAATACGACGGTAGTACGCGTCAACGGCCGGGCGGCAACACTGTCCGGTCCCATGGCCAAGTGGCAGGCAAAGGTTTCGCTGCGCACAGGGCTCAACCAAGTCCTGATCCAGTCACTCGATGACCGGGGTGCGGAACGGGAGCGGCAGCTTGTCCCTGTTTGGCACGGTGCCATCCCAACCAAGCCGGTTCACGGTCCGCTCGAGCGCAACACCGTCTGGACAGCGGAGAAACCCATCCTGATCTCCAGACCGCTGCAAATTGCGGAGGACGCCACGTTGACGATTGAACCGGGCGCAACCGTTTGCTTCGCCCCCGGCGCACACCTGCAGGTCGCCGGCCGTTTGATCGCGAATGGTGAACCGGAAAAACGAATCCAACTCACAGGACTGCCGGGAGAGACGCGACCGTGGGGCGGGATTCGGTTGAACGATGCCACCGCTACGAGCCGGCTGTCACACGTTGATTTTCACCGGACCGGCTCCTACGCGCTGGAGTTGACAAACTCGGCGATGGCACTCGACCACGTTCGCTGGCACCAAACCCAGACGAACCTGATCTGGTTTCGCGACGCCTCACTCACCGTGCGTGACAGCGTTTTTCCCGCGCTGGAACACAGCGAGCATGTGCGGGGTGTCGGCATTCGCGAGGGCGGCGAACTGGTTTTCGAGCGATGCCAATTCGGCCGGACGACCGGCGGCAACGATGTGATGGACATCAGCGGCGGAAAGCGCCCCGGCCCGATCCTTGAGCTTTATGACAACGTCTTCCTCGGCGGCAACGACGACGGCCCCGACCTCGACGGCATGGACGCGCACATCGAGGGCAACACATTCAGCGGCTTCAACAACGCAGACCGGCCGGGCTATTTTTCGGCTGCCATCGCCACCGGCAAACCCAAGCCGGAAGCCGGCACGTGGCTCAACGTGCATGTCACCGGAGCCGGCAACGCCGCCAAGTCATACCGCGCACGGATGGACGACCGCGGTCGATTCACCGATCCGAATCTCGAACAATTGTTCGACGCAACCGGCCTCGAGGTCGGTGGGGTTGAGGATTTGCTGACGCCAAAATACCGTTCCCGTTTCGCGAAAAACGTTAAGGTCATCGTCAAGACCGACGAGTCCAACATCACGGTGGTACGGAATGTTTTTCACACCAACGACCATCACATTTTGCTCAAGGAAAACGCCCGGCTCACGGCGGAAAACAACACCTTCGTTGGCAGCCGTTTTGGCGCGATTGCCTTCGACGAACCCAAGCACGACGTCGAGATGCCCAAGGGCGCACGGCTCGTCGGGAACATTTTTCACAACAACCCGATCGACCTCATTCACCTGAACCCGCTTTGGCTCGAGAAACGATGGCTGTGGCTGCACGTGTTCGACTCGATCATCCGCAGGACGCACGACTGGCACGGCGACCGCAACATTGAGTCTGACCCGCTGTTCACGAACCCGCCGGAGGATTTCTCGCTCCGGCACGATTCTCCCGCGACCGGCAGTGGCTCCAACGGACTCGACATGGGCGCGCTCGTGCCGGGCGGCGCTTCAATCTCCGGTGAACCAAGCGCGTTGACCCGCTCGACGAGCGCCACGCTGACCATCGGCGGCCCGGGCATCACTCACTACCGGTACAGCGTCAACGGCGGCCCACTGAGCAGTGAGCATCCGGTCAGCAAACCCATCCACCTGGCCAAGCTTGGCGCCGGCGAATACACCGTGCACGTCATCGGCAAAAACAGCGCCAGCCGCTGGCAGCCGCTTGGCCAAGCGACCCAGTCCAAGCACTGGAAAGTTGATCCCAATCTATCCCGGATGCTCATCAACGAACTGCTCGCTTGGCCAAGCGGCAATGGACGGGACCGGATCGAACTGTTCAATGACAGCGCCACGCCCACCCGCCTTGGAGGCTTCAGCCTGTCGGACGACCCGGCCAAGCCGCGCCGATTCGTGTTCCCCGAAAACACCGTGATCGAGGCCGACGGATTTCTGGTCATGAACGGCGGCAAAAACGGTGGACTCGACTTTAAGCTGGATAACGACGGCGAGGGCCTTTGGTTGTACAACGCGGAGGGACAGTTGATCGACTCGGTGATGTTCGGCAGACAGGTCGAGGGGCTCTCCATCGGCCGTGCCGGACGCGAGGCCAACTGGACGCTGACGCATCCGACGTTCGGGAGGGAAAACCAAGCCGTGCCGCTTGGCCAAGCGCAGGATGTTCGGATCGCCGGCTGGACAGCCAACCCAGCGGACGGCCAAGGCGACCGGGTGATCCTGCAAAACACCGGGGCTCGGCCGGTTCATCTTGCGGGCCTTCGACTCACGAATCAACCGACAGGCCGGCCGCGCGCGTTTACCTTCCCGGCGCTCAGCTTCATCGCCACCGGCGAGCGGCTGGAAATGGACAGCAACTGGCTCGGCTTCAAGCTGGCCGCAAGCCAGGGCGAACTGGCGCTGGTTACACCGGATGGCAGCTGGACCGATCACCACGTATACGGCCCGCAACCGGACGGTGGCACGGTAATCCTCATCCCCCCGCCCGCCCCGCCGAGTAATCAATTCGGCCTGAATTTTGAGGTGGCGGACGGGGAGTTGCTGGTGACTTGGGAACCCGGGGACGGACTCATTTTTCGCGTCCTTTCGAGCCGCGATTTGTCGACCGAGCCGTGGCATGAAGAGGCCGTGCTGGACACCCCGCCGGGACGGATGCTGCAGTTTCGCACCAAGCTGGAAGGCGCGATGAAATTTTTTCAAGTGGAGCAGATTGAGTAGCAGCAACACCCAACTAACCGGCAGCCGGATGATTCCAATCCTGGGGATTCTCGCCGTGCTATTTTGTTCGGTAAAGG
>JAPPPH010000399.1 GCA_028817635.1 Verrucomicrobiales bacterium
TACTTGGCTGATGGAGTGGATGTGAATGCGAAGGATGACTGGGGTAAAACTCCTTTGCATAGTACGGCTGAAATGCGTCGCAAGGAAATCGCTGAACTGCTAATCGCCAACGGTGCGGATGTGAATGCTAAAGACTCATGGGGAATTACTCCTTTGCATTATGCGACTGCTAACGATCAAAAGGAAACCGTCGAACTCTTAATCGCCGAAGGTGCGGAGGTGAATGTGATGAGTAATAAAGGCCAAACACCACTTGATTGGGCCATTAACAGCAAAGTCACCGAAATCGCCGACCTCCTCCGCAAACACGGAGCCAAGACAGCTGAAGAATTGAAAGCTGAAGGGAAGTAGCTTTCTGGAGTCCACAACCACCATCTCCTGCCCTTTCTGCAACTCGGACACCCTAGTCATTCTGGATGGTGTCGACGGAGAGATTGATCTCGTTTCAGACTGCGAAAACTGCTGTAGACCAATCAACGTGAGGGCAACAGTCGAAGCTGGAGAAGTGGTCGGGATTGAGGTGGATTGAGCTTCTCCTTTTTAGATAAAAAATTTCCAGAGTCCATAACCCATCACCACTTCTTGGTTTGCCCAATGGTCCAACCCCCTCCCCCGATTACGGACCATTACGGACCAAACTTCTTTCGCAATGGTGCGCATTCCTTCCAATTACGATTTATGAGAGGCTTGAATCAACCCGCAACAAGCCAAAGGGTTACGCAATAAGCCGCAAGGTAGGCAACATGCCCGAGAGGGTTCGAATCCCTCTTCGCCCACCATTTCTTTTTCAAAAATTACTTCGCGGGTTTGACGGCGAAGTAGGAGCCGGCGACTACTTTTTCGGCCAGCAGGACGTTGACAGCGACTTCGCGGTCACCCTCCTTGTGGGAGGGATCGCCACCCCCAAAATCCCAAAACCAGCCCTTGTATTTTCCGGACGTGGCTTCGAGCACGAGGCCCAGCTTGGCGAGGGTGAGCTTCCAGTGGCTGTTGGCGGTCGGGCGCTTGGCCAAGCGGAGGGCCGGGGTCACGGTGAGCGTCGGGCCTTCGGGGCGCGTCTTCGCGCTATCGTCAACCACGATGTACCAGCCCTTGTATTTTCCAGCGGCGGCCCGGACGAGGTAGCCTGTTTTGGTTTCGACAAACTGCCACGCTGACGTGTCCCGTGATTTGATGGCCAGCTAAATCCCTTCAACCACAACTACCCCGTCCAGTTACCCCGGCTTGGCTTTGTCGGTGATGTCGATGAACCAGCCCTTGAACCGGGAGACCACTGGGCTGAGTGTGCGGGGTTTGCTCATGCTTTTGACGCCCAGACTCTTCGGGGCATCGTTTCCCTTATGCTCGCGCAACCCCTTAATGAATGCGTCGTGACCCTCCACGGCGGTTGGGCTTTCCGCGGAGGTGTTCGAGCCGGTGGCCAAAAGCACGGCGATGATAAGGAATGGGATTCGTTTCATGACGATTTGTTTTTCGAGTTCGAGTCGGAGCGGCACAGTATGAGTCGATCGCAGCATCGTCAAGAATGCTCCGTCCGGGTTACTCAATGAATGGCGTGCCTTCGATTTTCAATAGACTCTGTTTCCAGCCGGGACCACCGGAGAAGCCACCGATGCGGCCGTGCGCGGCGAGCACACGGTGGCAGGGGACGATGACCGGGATCGGGTTGGCACCGCAGGCGCTACCCACGGCGCGTGATGCGCCGGGCTTGCCGAGCCGCCCGGCTAGTTCACCGTACGAGCGCGCCTGGCCAAGCGGAATTTGCAGCAGTTGCCGCCACACGCTGATTTGGAATTCTGTGCCGCTCGACAGGTCCAACGGCGGCAGGTTGCCCGGCGCTTGGCCAAGTAGCATTGTCTTGAGCGCCTTGGCTGCGTTGGCGTGCCAACGCTTGGCCAAGCCGGTAAGGGTGGAATTTGTTTTCGGAGGGGTGACTTTTTCAGGGAACTCAAGCCGGCATAGCCCGGCTTGGCTGTAGGTGGCGACGAAGGTGCCGTGCGGGGTTGGGATGCCGATAGGGCTATTCGTCATCGTCCTTTTCCTTGCCAAAGACGAGGGCCACGAAGATGGCAATGACTGCCGCGATGACCGTGATCGAGACTCGCACCGTGAAGATGAAATCGTCGTCCTGATTCATTGCTGAATTAGGGTCCAAAATAGCCCGAGCAACACGAGTACGAGCATGGTGGTGAAGGCAAGAAACCGGTTGCGGGCCACACGGCGCTCATACCGCAATGGCCGCAACCCCTGAATGCTGCCGGCAGCGAGAAAATTCACAAGCTTCGGGTTATTGGAAACCGGTGGTTTGCGAAAATTATTGCGGAAGCGCTCCCAAAGTGTCCCGGGGCGTTCTGCCCGAGTGTCTAGCGGCCGGGTTGCGGTGTCGGCGTCTGGGCGTCTGGGCAGCGGTTGATCGCCCGGCTTGAGGTCGTGCACCACCGGAGCCGGCGGGGCGGCAAAGGGCTGTGCCGGATCTGCCAACTCCTCAATCTGCGTCTGCAGATTGGCCAACTGATCTTGAACCGACTTGGCGCGGTTCTCCAGCGGATCCCTGTTTTTGCGGAACAATCCCATGGTGCGCGCAGCGCTTGGCCTAGTTGCGACTGAGGAGCAGGAGGATGACAACCGCCACGCCAACCAGCACCAGCGGCCATGTGAAGGCGAGGCCCAGTTTGCTGAGTTGCCAAAAACTGAGCTGATCCAGTCCCGGTCGTTCTGCCACCGGCGTGGGCTGGGAGGTCGCTGCCACGCTCGGGGCAAGCTCGGTCTCGCCGTCGAGCAACGGCCATTTCAGCCGGGCGCCATTCCATTCCATGCGCGAATTCTCGATGGTGGTCAGTGCCTTGGTCAGTTCGACGCTCCAGTTTTCCTCGGTCCACTCCTCCTCGTTGATGAGGTTGATCTTGTCTAGCGAGGTGCGAAGGTCGGCCACGGTTCGTGAGAGCTGCTCCGCAGTGCGGCCGCTGGAAAGCTCGGCTTCTTCAAGCAGCCCAATGCCTCGGGTGAGATTTTGCACCATATCCTCCCGGCCGGTGGAAAGTTCGGAGCGCCTGCGTCGGGCCTCCTCAATCTCGGTGCGTTCGCGCTCGAGTTCCTCTTGCATTTGCTTGAGTTCGGCCAGCTTGTGCTGGGTCTCGGAAACGCGCTCGGTGAGTTCCTCTGCGCTAGGGGGAGGCGGAGAGTCCTCAGGGAGCGGTTCCGGCTCGGGGGTAGGGGCGGCCGTTTCGTGCGCGGCCTCGAGGTCGCGATCCACAAAATCCGACTCGTCGAACTTGGACGGCATCAACGAAAACTATCGCCCTCTCGCGAGCCTGTAAAGCGTCGATGTTTTTTGCTTGAAAGAGCCGCCGGTTTGTCGCTGATGTGGCGCTACGGATGACGATCGAGACAGCCAACGCGGCGACCGTGCCGGGACTGCTCAACACGCTGACATGGGCTGGGTTGTTCACAGCGTTGCCCACGGCGGGGTGTCTCTGGGTCAGTAACGCACCCTCCGGCAGGCACCACCCGGGAAGCTGGGGGCCACAGGCCAACGCGAGGGTTGGCTGGCTACTGATGGAATCGCCATCGGTGTTGATCCCGCTTGGTGTGTTCATCTACGTGCGAGGTTGGGAGTCGACGGCTATCACCGTGTTCTTTTTGATCTGGCAGACCCACTACGTCCACCAAGCATGGGTGTATCCGTTCCGCTTGGCGCAGACGAGCAGCCCGATGCCGATCGCGTTGGCCAGTTTCGGCGCTTTGTTCAACTGCATCAACTGCGGCCTTCACGGAGCCTGGCTGATCGTGTTTCGCGACTCGATCGTGCTGGACTGGGCCGCGCCTCATTTTCTCGCGGGAATATGCCTTTTCATCATCGGGATGGCCGTGAACATCGACTCCTGCACGCGGCTGCTTCGGCTGAAAAAAGAAAACCCGGGCGGCTATACCGTGCCGCAGGGAGGGCTGTTCCGCTGGGTTTCCTGCCCGCATTACCTCGGCGAAATCATCGAGTGGTTCGGTTGGACGCTGCTCACGTGGAGCCTGCCTGGGCTGACGTTTGCCGTCTGGACGCTGGCCAATCTCGGGCCGAGGGCGCGTGCGCACCACCACTGGTACCACAAGCAATTCTCCGATTACCCGGCCAAGCGCAAGGCGCTCATCCCGGGAATCCTCTAGCGCTTGGCCAAGCGATTATATGTTGTGCAACGGTTGCCCGCCCCTGCCTCGGCTTGCCTTGGCCAAGGCCGGTGGATACGCTGCGGCGCTCATGCGTCTGATCGACCGCTACCTCATCCGCGAATGGCTGTTCCCATTTGCCTATTGTCTGGTCGGGTTCATGGTTTTGTGGATCGCGTTCGACCTGATCGCAGAGTTGGACGAGTTCGCCGAGGCCAAGTTGAGCGCCGGGGAGATTGCCCGTTACTACTGGATCACCCTGCCGGAACACTTTTTCGTCGTCGTGCCGGTGGCGTTGCTGCTGTCGTTGATGTACGCAATCAATCAACACGCACGGCACAACGAATTCATCGCCATCCGCAATGCCGGCAGGGGGATGCTGCGGATGAGTTCGCCGTACCTCGTCGTTGGTGCGCTACTCTCTGCGGGGTTATTTTGTTCCAACGAATACTGGCTGCCGGACAGCCTCCGCGAAGGAGCCGCCCTCCGCTCCGGGAATGCAGTGGCTGAAGAAAGTGAGGCTCCCAAGGCGGTCGAACTGCCCTGGATAGCCGATGTGAAATTTCACAACTCAGCCGGCAGTCGGAACTGGCAAATTCCTGCCTTCAACCCGGTCGAAAGCAGCATGTCCGGTGTGGGCGATAAACCCATCGTCATTTCGTGGAAATGGGACGAGGATCAACCGAAACGCGAACTCATGGCGGCTAGCGCTTTATGGAAAGATGGCGCATGGACATTATACAACGTGCGTGATTACCAACCCACGGAGGGGTTCCCGGAAGCGCACCCGATGAAGTTTCATCAGGAACTCAGGATTGACGAGTTCGACGAAACCCCTGTGCAAATCGAGGGCGAGTTGAAGATTGCGCCGCTATTCGAAAAACGGGCACACAAGCGGTGGAGCGTTTCTCTCGCAGAGATTGATGGCTACCGCCGGTTGCATCCCGAGATGGAGAAGGAAAAGAAGGCCATCCTCGACGCACAATATCAGGCGCGCCTGGCCGAGCCGTTGACGTGCCTGATTGTTGTGCTGATCGCCATCCCTTTCGCCGCGCCCTCCGGTCGGCGAAACGCCGCAGTTGGTGTGGCCTCCGGAATCGTTGTCTGTCTCGCGTTTTTTATGGTGCAACAGATGTCAATGGCCTTCGTTGGCCAATACTCGGCTCACGTTGCCGCGTGGACCCCGCACGCCCTGTTCGGCGGAATCAGCGCTTGGCAAATCACCCGGGTGCGATAGCCTCTCGGCGTTCGCACATGAAAAATCGATTCTCCCTCCGACTCATCCTCGGGCTGTTCCTCGTGGCCGGCGTTGCCGCGCACGCGGCCGATGCCAAATTCCAGCCACTCTTCCACGGCACAAATCTCAAAGGCTGGGAACCCACCCCGGGCGGCAAATGGGAGGTGAAAAACGGCGTCATCGTCGGCACCAGCCCGAAAAGCGAACGCCGCCACGGCATCCTGCTCACCAAGAAGCGATTCAAGGACTTCGTGGTGAAAGCCAAGTTTCGCGTGATCCACGGAGACAGCGGATTTTACTTCCGAGTCGACCGCGTGAAGAGCGGCGTCAGCGTCCACGGCTTTCAGGTTGAGATCGATGAAACCGACGAAACCGGCGGCCTGTACGAGACCGGCGGCCGGGGCTGGGTTCACCAACCGACCGCCGAGGTGGCAAAAAAACGCGCCTACAAAAAAGGCGAGTGGTCCGACCTCGAGTTGACTGCCAAGGGCGGTGACATCACCGTGAAAATCAACGGCGTCGTCTCCACTAAGCTGACCAATGACAAGAGCCGCAAAGAAGGCCACATCGGCCTGCAACTCCACGGCGGCCAAGTCATGCACGTCGAGTACAAGGACATCCAACTAAAGTCTCTCTAAAAACCAAGCGCTTGGCCAAGCACGGTTAAATGATTCCTTCTCCCTCTTGAGGGAGAAGGTGGCCGAAGGCCGGATGAGGGTGAATGGTTGATTTCTGGATAATCGACCTGCCGGGAAAACCAATCACCCCCTCACCTTTATCCTCTCCCCCACGGGGGTGAGGATAGATTCTTGCCGATTAGGCACGTACCGACTTATCGAAGTCGGGTTATCCACTTATCCGGTTTTTGGCTCAGATGAAAGACAGCCCAGATGGTGACCGAATCGACATGGTGGGTGTAGTAAATCCCAAACGGAAATCGGCGAACCAAATAACGCCGGATGTTTTTCCGCAGGGCTCTCCATGTACGCGGGTTCGCGCGGATGGCCAAAATTCCCTCGTCGATTGCAGTGATAAAATCTTCCGCAAGTCGAGGGTCAATCTTCCGATAGAACTGGATGGCCTCGACAAAATCCCGCTGGGCATCGGGATGAAAACCGTAGCCGATCATTGCCGGCTCAACTTCCGGGCTTGAGCCATGACATCATCACCCGGAATCAAGTTGACATTCCCGGAATCATGTTGTTGCGCCCGGCGTTCGACCTCGTCCAGTTGAACGGACTCAATGTTGGGATCCATGTCGGCTCCGATGCTGGCGACGATTTTTTCCGCCAAGTTAGCCCGCTCGATCGAGGTTAAAGCCAATGCCGCATCCAAAACCTTTTCAGCCTTTGCCGTCATAACGAGCGAAAATTGCCATGCTAGGGATGATCGCGCCACCCCATTTTGCACGGATGTATCAACTTCCTGCTACGTCAATCCACGGTCGTCTTGACGCCGACGGACTCGAGGAATTTCTAGATTTCCTGATAAATCTCGGTGAGTTCCTCGGGATTGAAGTCTCCGTGTTTCTTGCCATTGACTAAATGCAACTTTTCATCGACTCCAACTTCCCGAAGTTTACCGTGCAACTTTATAGCCTGCTTAACCGGCACCCAAGTGTCTTCGGTGCCATGAATGGTTATAATGGGGATTCCTCCTTCACGCACGTAATTGACCGGAGAAAGTGTCCGTGCGTATTCGTCTACATCGACATTTTCGCCGAACCACTTAATCGGGGGTGGGTTGATCGAAAAATCCGTGACCCCGTACCAATTGACGATTGCCGCTGCCTTTTTGTGATTGCCAATTGTTAATGCTCCGCCGCAAAGCCGGTCTCCATTTCGAAGCAAACCTGTTAACAGCGCAAGGTGACCTCCGGAGGAACCTCCGCTCAGAACAATTCGATCTCTGTCTATGTCATACTTGTTGGCGTTTTCATGAACCCAATCGAGCGCATGCAAACAATCCTCCACGGCGGCCGGAGCTTTGCCGTCTTTTGCCAACCGATAATTTATATTGATTACAACCCAGTCTCGAAACATATACGGTAATAGGT